>JBAVTY010000701.1:0-2257 GCA_049696495.1 Candidatus Nitrosopolaris sp. | reverse complement strand
ATGCAAAGATAAGAAAGATGTAAGATAGGTCAAGTCTTCGGACAACCTTCCAAGCTGTTTTGCTACTCCATCAGAAATTTAGAGAATTTCCGTTCTGTTCTAAATTGAATATTATCGATTCCTGAATTACCTTCGAACCCTGTTATTAGATAATAATAACAGCTGTAGATAATAATAGCTCTGACACTGTTTGGAGCGCACCCTTACAGCTTGGACAGTGGTATCGATCCCAGCTAAAAGTCAAATGGTCTACTACAAACCAGGGATTTGTACAATTATGGGTTGATGGTGAAAATGTAGTAAATAGATTTCATATTACTCTCGATCCAACTAGCACTCCATATTCAGCTTACATGAAACAGGGTCTTTACCGTGACTGTCAAATAAACCATGATCAGACGATTTATCATGATGGGATGGCCTTTCACTATCATTTAACCTAAAAATAATATTGACTACTGGCAGCGACTTTAATCCTTCTTTCTTTTGGGTTTCAGCAAATATATGAAATTCATATCCTATCATACAAAGGACCGATAGACGTAAAATGGGTAGAAA
Source organism: Candidatus Nitrosopolaris sp. (assembly GCA_049696495.1). Lineage (GTDB taxonomy): Archaea > Thermoproteota > Nitrososphaeria > Nitrososphaerales > Nitrososphaeraceae > Nitrosopolaris. The sequence goes on along the minus strand of JBAVTY010000701.1, from coordinate 1,699 downwards.
TGGAAAATGCAACGAGGAATAGATTGACAGATGTAACGGGGCAGGCAGCACATGACACACACTGCATCGTAATTTGTGACGCATTCTTCTACGATTGAACCTTCTGGATTACCTAAAGCAGCAGGCTTAGGATTTGTACCTGGACTAATGGTAGGCCTCAGTGTTTGCGTGTACTTAATTCTTCGGTACAAACCTTAGAGGATGCTTACTAGGAATACATTAAAAAGAATCATCAAATCAAGTTCGGTGAAGGTTCGAGGCCCAATAATCATTTCTTGGTGTAAGAAGATAGTCGACTACGAGTGTGAGCTAGTATCGGGGTTCTGAGAGGATATGAGTTATCGGCTCTATTAGAAGCTCGCAGTAGACAGCCTTTCGATTTGCTGGTTGGAAGGCAATTTCCAAATAATGGAAAATCAGACCTCCACTTAGTTGATTTTCGAGGAATGGTTGTTGATTTAAGGTGATTGGTAAAGGAGATTCATACGCAAATCCTGTGATAGAACACAAATGGAATCGAGATATGCGTATGAAGGAATTTGCAAATCTGAGTTATTGTCTAATCAAATATATAGAAAAAAGAAACCCTGAACAATCAGTGGGAGGAGAACCTTGGGTGCGATACCACAAAGATGGCGAGGATCTCGATATAGTACCGAAACATGACGAAATTGAGGAATTCCAAGAATCAGCTAAAGTATTTAAAATCTAGCTACGTCTAAGGATATTCATCGTGGGCACTTCCAAAAGATGCCTTTAATAGATTAGGTTCGAATAGCCTTAGTAAACCACTAATATAAAGCTATGTGTATATACACCCATAGTTAGACATGCTTGTAATAAGGATACTAAATAGTATAGCATACCATAACGTAGGTTCTAAAATCAGAATTGTAAATATTACTGAGGTTCTACGGCCAAGGCTTCTTGCGCACATCCAAGTCAAGTGTCATATCCAATGTCGTTATACCATCTTCCAAATGTCCAGATATTCGGATACTGCAGTTTTTTGCTCTTCTATGTGATAATAGAATCTTTTTGCACATATGTTTGATTTTTATCTGTTGGTTTACTTTCCTCCCATTTGGATTTAGATACAGTGCGTTTTTCGGTAGATAGATTACGGTCAGCCAATCCTCTTCTTTCTGTGTATTGATATGACTATTGATATTATCATGGGACTGAAGTTAATTTTCCAGTAAAAAGAGAACCCGAAAAACGTTTGTATTGTAAGTCGATAATCTTAAAATAGATATTAATCTCTTTCTATAAAGCAGAACATTCCTGATATGACTGCATCCGCAAATAAATCCACAGACGATGAGAACAGCAACAACAAAAAACAAATCTTTACAGAATTTCCATTTCGATCGAACTTTGTTGAAGTCCATGGTTCAAAAATTCATTACATAGATGAAGGTAAAGGCGAACCTATTCTTTTTCTTCATGGAAATCCAACATCCTCGTACTTATGGAGAAATATAATACCACATCTAACAGACAAGGCTAGGTGCATAGCTCCAGACCTAATCGGAATGGGCAAGTCTGACAAGCCTGATATAGAGTATAGATTCTTTGATCATGTAAAATATGTCGAAGGGTTCATCGAGAAAATGAAGCTAAAAGATATAACTCTTGTTGTACATGATTGGGGGTCGGGGCTAGGGTTTCATTATGCGATGAGAAATGAGGATAAAAT
>JBAVTY010000700.1:0-2811 GCA_049696495.1 Candidatus Nitrosopolaris sp. | reverse complement strand
CCCGATCGTCACCGTGCGTTTTTCATCAAGCATTGTCCTATCCTTGCCTACCCTGCCATCGCTGGACTTTGCTATCTTCATCACCTCTAAGAGCTCTGTAATCTTCAGCTGCGACTCCTCCATCTTGGCCATTTTATCTCTGAGCTCCTGTATCTCCTTATCTTTTGTCTGCATCTCTACTGCCAAAGCCTGCTGATTCTTTATCATTTCTTCATCTGTCTGAACCATATTGATTGTTAAATTATCTACTGCCTTAAGATATTCAGTTAACAGCATTTCTACTGTAGGCTTGTTGTAAGATGCCGCTAAACCAGTATCTTGCCCCATCAAAGTCATAACGTCTAAAGACTTCATCTTTGGTTCACAATTTGTCTGAAAGAATTTCCGAAATCCATGATTGGCCTTCCATTCATAGCGACGAGTCACTTTCAAATCTAGGCCTTTCCGTAGACATTGCGCCTTCAATGCGCGCTCCATTAAACCCCTGACTGCACTTTGACCCATTTTCCTAGATGAATTAATAGTAGAATTAAAAGCAGGCGTAGTTGTATCCCAAAGCGTCCTCATAACCCAACTTTCTCCAGTAATCTCTTCACCACATTTCTTGCGATAGTCCATCCACTCCTGCATTGCTTTAAATGCTTCAGGCGTCATGAATGAAAAATATTGCTCATATTCTCCAGCATACACAATGATTTTGGCTGCTACAATTCTATCGTCTCTTTTGATAGGCTCTATGTGTTTCCACTTTAGATATTCCCAAGCTCCTACCCTAATGCCTGAAGAGCATTCTGTTAATACGAGAGGTTTAATCCTTCTATCAGGATATTCAATTACCTGTCCAATTTCCTCTCGTGTTGGCGCTCTGTCATTTGCATATCTCCTACCTTTAGGAATTATATTTTTTATCTTTTTCCATGATAATTCAATCTCGTGGACTTCACAAAATAATTTGACAGGTTTGCAGAAATTACGTACTGTAGATTCTGCTATTTGCCCTTCCTCTGCCTTTCGCTTTTTGTCCCGTATGAAATATTTCAAACCATTTTGTGCCCACTCCTTATCTGTTTTTGCTCTTGTTAGAAATTCCCTTGACTGTTTATCTAATGAACCTTGCAATCCCAGCGAGTCAAAGAATAATTTTAGATTAACGAGATACTGATGTCGCGTATGTGACGATAAATTAATATCTTGTAAATCAGCCATTGGACTATCCGCAGGAAATATTTCTTGTTGCTTTCTTTGATGTTGTCGTAAGTGACTTTGAACCACTCTCAATTTAGTTATCGTAAATGGCTCTTAATATATAAATGTGTGGATATGCTATGTTGCCAGATGTAAACCTCAAGGATATACTAGCCATAGTAATAATAGCCCACAAATGCGTGTCCAGATCATTTCAAAGGGAAACGATAAAGCTGAAGTCCAGAGGAGATTCAATAATATTTCGAACGTGCTCCTTGAAGAAATATCCAGGTTAAATGGAAAGATAGTTGAAGTTCGGAAATTGCCATGAACAGAATGTAGGCCACAAAAGAATAGATCCCATATCCCTCTATTTTCCATATTGTTATTAATAACTTCGTTTACCGATCCACAACCAGGGTATCGACAGGTGGTTATGTAAACATGTGTTTATATTGTTGTTTTGGCTTCAGAGGGAGATGGCTCTTGATATTAGTGAATTAGACAAAATCTCGTCGCCTTGTCTTAATGCCCTTAAAAATCAAGGAGCAACAGGCTGGTCGCCAAATTATAAATCAAAGTGTGGATTGTGGGCGTGCAGGTTGTCGGCATTGATAGGACATAACAAAGAAGGATATTGATAATTTTTTCGCTTTGTATAATAAGGGCGAATTAGAGAATGACCCCAAGTATCATTGGAGAGGTACATATAATCAAGCATTTATTCACATCACCAAATTCCTAAATTTTATCCATGATCCAAACGCTCCATACAAAAAAGAAAGAGGCCTGGGATTCTCACAAACTTTGAACTCTTAGAACACAAAGAGAAACACGATGGAGTTATGGAAGGATGATGCGAAAAAGCATACGGATTTGGAACATGAAACATATCGTCAGAAATTTAGACAGCAGATTTCAGATGAAACGAAGAGATCTGGTAAGGATTGGAAAACGATTTTAACAGAGAGAATAGAGGCTGGAATGCGAAACTCCAAACCCATAGATTTTTCCAAGATAAAGCGACCAAACATTTATGAGAATATTTTAATGGATGAGACTGAAAGATTCAAACAGTTAAATCGTCGAAAGCATCAGCCAGAATTTCAAAATAATCTATAAACAAGAAGTAGTATGAAACCCAAATATTTACCAGATTTCCTCGTTTTCTAAGCCCATTGCTGACCTTATATGAGAGATGCGGCATTTTGACATTTCAACGCTCATAATCCCCATCTTTTAATGCTAACTTGAACAATCGCCAACTTTTTTTCAAAGCACCCCAACTTTGTCCCATTGTCATGACCAGCTCAGGTATGTAGATACTGTTGCGTTCTGCGCATACTTGTAGATGATTCTGATTATAGATATCATCGAATATAACTTGCTAAAAAGCCCAGCGGGCATTTCCTTTCATGCGTTAAATTTGTTAATTCATAGGGATGTGAGGTTACTGCCGTCATTTGAAATTGTAAAAGGTAAGTATGATAAATCTACCGGCATAAATTTATAAAGCAATAAAGTATATTTTCATATTAAAAATGGTTAAGAAAGCAAAAGCGAAGAAGCCTGTAAAGGCAGCGAAAAAGAAGTAGAACAATTGGCATGGAGCAAGGCCAATCTGCT
>JBAVTY010000699.1:0-1779 GCA_049696495.1 Candidatus Nitrosopolaris sp. | reverse complement strand
ATACCTGCTATCTTTTCAGCACGTTCCATCGCCTTTGTACTAATATCGTATCCATATGTGTCAAATCCTCTTTCTTTCACATACTTTGCCACAGGAAATCCTAGCTGTCCTAGACCAACAATTAGTACCTTCTCGAAATGGAGTGAATTTGATGCGGGACGAACTGTCTTACACGCACTTTCTCTACGATCTCGTAAAAAAGACAATCCCTTCTCTGTTGTCTTGTAGGTTCGTTCGCCTCTCTGGTATTCTATTAGGCCGCTTTCTAGAAGCGCCTTACAATATTCGCTTAGCTTCTCATAAGTTAAAAATGCCTCGTACATGATTTCTGTCTTGGTAGAACCCACATTCGCGGCTTCCAATATAAGAGCAGTTATCTCGTCTTTACTCCTATTTTCCATTCCACCAATATTCTAACGTCAACTAATAAAAGAAGTTTAAAACAATATTATGGAAACTGACTTCATGTATGGGCGGCAACATAAAGGTTTATTGTCACATGGTCGAGAAGTAGAAATTTCAGCCTTAATGCGCCTCCTAACGAATATTCTAATTGGACATAATCGGTTGCAGCACTAATAGAGTCAAGTAAATCCGAAATAAGACGTAAGGAGTAAGTTCCCTCACACCGCTCTAATATCGACGTATGCTGACGAATGTTCGCAATACCGTTATTCCTAGTAACAGTGACTACAGCGGATCCTCTGTCGCTAACACCGCTAAAAGTAGTGGCGATTTCTGGTTCATGGGTAGTTTTCAAAGTCACCTTTTCTGAGAATACCTCAATGTCATCTAGGATAGCTGCTAGCGTTTCTGTCCGAATCACTAGTTTAGTATCGAACGCTATCTCTTTCACAGCGGAGACGGAAGGGCTACTTTCGATTAAATTCGACTTGTAACAGCAGAAGAATGTACCAATTGTTGCGACAACAATAGATCTGTCCTGGATACATACTTCAACAGGAAAGTTGCTATCTACTCTCTTGATAATCTTTGAGAATTCGGCTATTCGAATTCCAAATTTTAGCAAAGTCGGGCAGTGAAATTGTTGAAATACAGCACTCGGTATTGCGATATCTATAAAAGCCTCACATGACGGGTCTTTCGATCTGAATTCTATGCCTTTTGGACCTGCCTCGAACTGAGCTTCATTGGTTACGGTCATTATTACAGACGATATTGATCTCCAAATTTCACTGGACTTGGCAATCGTCAAAAACTCCAATAATTCAGCGGGTTTGGACATGAATTTTTGATTATTCATTTCTTTTTTAACGGAGTAGGTTAGGATAATGTGTTATTGCGTCAAATTACTTACTAGTCTTCTGACCATGATTTTTTTCAGATCTCCAAAAAAGTGCACGATGACTGTACTCTCGCTTTACTAACAGTGCACGATGACTGTCTCTTGGTCGAGACCGCACAGTAGACCACCTTAGTCATGTTCGCATTGCATAACCATAAACCTGCCGCAACTGAAGGTAACAACTATAAGCACCGATTTTCAAATAATATCGCACCTATAGGTATTGTTACGAATGCTTATGCAGGCGAGCGTTCAAGTGGAAGGAAGGAATGAACTAATGAAGGAATGAAGCATGAATTCATAATTTTATCAAATTATCAATAAGAATAAAAATGAGAAATGTGGTTGGTCTCATTCCAATATGCAGACCAACGTTGTTCTGTCAAGTCATTTTTCTTCTGATTTGTTCTATGGAATAGATCTGCTGTACAGCTTCCCTTCTAATGCTAGCTTGTACATTTCGGCTACGTATG
>JBAVTY010000698.1:0-3957 GCA_049696495.1 Candidatus Nitrosopolaris sp. | reverse complement strand
ACCAGGAGCAAGAACAGCAACAAGTTCAGAAAAATAAAAGAATAAAAAGAATTCTAGTGGTGGATGATGAAAACGACATTAGTTTTACAATAAAAGTAGTTTTAGAGCAGAAAGGCTTCAAAGTTGATTCGTTTACTGATACTTCTGAAGCGTTAGAGAATTTTATGACCTGTCTATATGATCTCGTCATACTTGATGTTAAAATGCCAACGATGAGTGGATTTAGCTTATTCAAGAAGATTAGAGAATTGGATGATAAAGTTACAATTTGTTTTTTGACAGCAATTGATGAGGTCTACTATGAAACCTTAAAAAAAAGTGTTATCCTAACATCGATAAAAATTGTATCATTCGTAAACCGGTGGACAATGACTCTCTACTAAAACAAATAAATTCAATACTGTAAAGGGCATCTTGGGTAATTCAACGCACGTTTAATTATGAACCAACAATCGATTTGCGTCTATTACCTGTCTCAGTTTTTCAACAACAATCCTCTAAACAGGACGATCTCTGTTTCTAATAGGTGCGCTTCATCTAATATCAATACATCTCTCGTAGGAAGGACTTTTCTTCTGTTTGTCAGAAGTGCTAAAAAAATAGAATACATATTTCAGTAGGCATTTACGTTGTATGATCCACATCTGTAACTTCCATTTCTGCTAAAAACGTCTTTTACCGCACAAGAGAAATTGTTCGTTCCCTCTACTACTTTGAGAAAGGCAAAAACATCATCAAATCTTAAAGAGAGGGCGGAATAAGATAGGCTGTTAAGTTAGCTACCGTACTGACTCGATTTTCGACCCGCAGCCTTAAGTGTTTCTAATTACTTTAGTATCAAAAAGTCTCAATGTTGTTGTATCTAATCCGATAAAATGTAGGATAAAGTGTGTGACTCCTATATCCATATATTTTTTGATGCCTTGCAGTACTTTTTCAGGAGTTCCTACTGTAATCCCATCGACAAGATATTGATGATATTCTTTGAAGGTCTTATCTTTTCTTTTGTATTGCATAAGTACTTGATTCACTTCTTGGTCTGTATCTTTTATTATACATGGGAGTACAATAGAATATTGTATTTCTTTATAGTCTCTACCAACCGACTTGCTGTATTCTTTTAAAAGAGAAATTTTTGTTTTCATTTCGTTCGGAGTACCAAAGAAAAGGTTGTATCTGTCTGCATGCTTGGCTACGACCTTAAGCATATATCTTTCACCTGATCCACCTACCATGATAATAGGATGAGGTTTCTGAATTGGTTTTGGATTGCATGTCGCTTCTTTAATCCTATAATATTTACCTTCAAAAGAAGCGCATTTCTCTTTCCACATAGCTTTAATTATGCTTAGCGATTCGTCTAATTGTTTGATTCTTGATACGTTTGCTGGAAATTGATACCCATAGGCTGTATATTCCTGCTCATACCAACCTGCTCCTATCCCTAATTCTACTCTTGCATTACTTATAATATCCAAGGTCGACAGCATCTTTGCCACTAATGATGGATTACGATAGGAATTACAAGTGACTATTTGTCCGATCTTTATTCTTTTTGTGATTGCTGCTAATCCCGATAAAAGAATAAAACATTCAAAAATATTTTTATTTCTATCATCACTATAAAATGGAATAAAATGATCGTATGCATAAATTGAATCAAATCCAACACTATCAGCCGTAATTGATATCAATTTTGAGAATTCATATTGTTTAGCTGGATCATTTTCTCCCTCTAATGGGAGATCTCCTCCTCTCCATCCGATAGTTAGCCCAAATTCTAATTCATGTTTTTTTTCCATTTGCTTCATTACAATGTATAAGGTACATATTGTTATAGATTTGACGAGAGTCGTATCCTATACGCCATCGAAACATAATATTGCCATGGACCGTGATCATTAACTTTTGCTAGTAGGCAATAGTCTAGGCGATGTAAATAATCGGAGCTACTCCATCAAGGAGAGCGTTTACCTTTCTCGGTTGTTCTGTGTTGTGCGCTCCTTATTCGTATTGTCTTAACTAAGAGCGACAAATATTCTTTAGGTTGATTATGAAGTGTAGCGTCCAAGAGTAGTTCCGATTGTGTCACCCCTGCTTCTGTATTTCACTCTCCGGATACTGTCAGACTAATTATTTATGAGAAACCAAGCTTATGTCAATTTCTATTGTAGGATACTATTTCACTGTTTTATCCTTTCTAAATATCTTGACGTACAAGTGTATGTTGTACTAGAAGACGTGTTGGGAGAGTTCCCATAAAAGATTAGTTTGTAATGCAACGCGGTTAATCCTTTACGCAAATGCAATGAGTGTTGTCATATCCTACTCTTTATCGCCTTCACTGCATTTAATGTGCCTTATTAAGTATTATACATCCAGAAAGTGTATGTTTAACAAATTTGGACTGTGATATACGAAAAAGGTATTCAGGAATCCTGCAAGTTCGTTACATATTTTCGATATAACAACAAGGGTCAGCTATATAAGGAAAACTGATTCAACTGATTTAGATTATACCTGATATTGCAGGTATGCCAGTCTATCTGAATACCTAATTCGCTACCTTTTTGGTAAATCTACTTGTATAACGTCGTAATCTCTCTAGTTGTCGAATCGATAAAGTTCCTCAAAAATGCATAGCCTTCATTTGTCACTACTGAAACATTGTTCAAGTAATTACGTTCTATCAGATAATTTATCCGTATCAATACAAGCTGGTCATCATCAAATTCTTCTACTATTTCTTTCCTAGTTCGACCCTCTAAGATACACTTTAGTATATAAAATGCTTGTCTTAATGGCGATAGACTGTGGGCTGGGTCTCGAACCCTTTCGCATACAATCATCCAAGATTCCTCCGTTTGGACAATTTTTACTTCGATTACTTTAATGCGAGACAAAATATTTAATCTTATTCTATGAGATTATACTGAATTGTATTCTATATGACATATCTAACAAATGGTTAGGGGTATCCCGTCCCAAGACTGCTAAAACAGTCGTCCGGCAACGATTCGAAGTAATCATCACAAATAACATCTTTCTCATCAGCAGTTGTTGTAGTATGCATACTAGTATTATGCATCGTACCATAAAGCTATAAACTTATTGATTGCTGCGTCCAGGACCATTTACCGTGACGTTGGCCATAGACACATATGTTGCTAATATTGAGTTCTATTTTCAGATTTGAGAATCGAAAGTTGGTATAAATAATAGGCCTGCCTAATTAGACATGCCTAACAGGCTCAAGATGGGAAAAAAGTAGACATTGGCATCTATTCACACGAGGTATAAAAAATACTGGCATGTCATGAACACCTACCATCTTCCTATTCGGCTGTAGATGATATTATGCTTCTTCAGTCGGATAGGTTTCTAACCATTTATGCAGGAATAGAATAAAGTACATGAGTTAGGATAATTTAAGATGGATCCCACTAGTTATCATTACAATGATGATGTCAAAGATACGGAATTGGAAGAGGATTACTTAGTTGTCTCGGATGTTCCGGCCATTGGAGTGGACTATCATTTTAGTTGTGATATTTGTAAAATAAGACTAGCAAGCATATTCCAACAAGAGGGAAATTACTGTTTAGAATGCTGGCAAGAACGAACGCATCCTTCATTATAAAGAAATGTCCTCAAGTGATAATTAAAATTATAATAGACTGTAAAATATTAAGTTACCGTAGTCTTAAATATTAAATAAATGGGTCTTCTGTTAAGCACATTAGCGAGGGAATATGTCGCCCTTGCCGATACCAGGGCTGCCAATATATTAGGAGGAATTCCAATTACGGGTCCTAAGCAGCACTGCATCGTGAGGATGCAAAATTCGGACTTCCCATGAGTCCTCGTAACTCACTTCCCGCCGGTCGTAGCAGTCAACACAGTTGATGGAGGAAGCACTATCAGCTGTCCTGTCATAGTTGGCTGATGATATGTACA
>JBAVTY010000697.1:0-1945 GCA_049696495.1 Candidatus Nitrosopolaris sp. | reverse complement strand
AGTGCCATCGAAGATGCGGTAATGAAGTCTCTTTTCATGTGGCATGGTTGCTTGAATATCGATAAAGTATGTAGATTAAAAGACGCTCATGGTGACGAACCACTAGAACGAACGCAGGTTCACGACTGGCTGGTTAGTCAATCAAATTCAAATCCTTGGATAAGAAGAGGATTTACTGCAGCACGTTATTTTAGACAAAATCAAAAGAAATTAAAGTGCTATAATTGGATCCCACGAGACTCTCCATATTGGTATTAAAAATGTCCAATAAGCGAGCTGAGAATTGAGAGCCGTTTAGGGGATAAAATTATTGTCTCCAAATCCAAGCAGGCACTACTGTAAATATGTTATCTATGATAGATGTGCGCAGCCTAATAAAAAGGAGACGAAAATAAAATTGAAGTATATAGAGATGGTGCAGAATTCAGTTATGTAATATACCCGATAGATTCTATAAGAGTTTAGCTTTTATCAGGACATAATCTATAAATCTCTTTTGGGATGCTTCCTTCATTTTTAGTGCTGAGTTGTAGACAACCCTTTCAATTATGTTATATGGAATATTTTGGAGATGTGTTGATTCTCTCCCTTTCAAAATAATATCTTTTATTATCGTTCTATTTTGTGTATAATATTCTACCAAAGGCTCATATACATGAGGACCTATCTTCTGTATATTAATAATCTCAAACCCTGATCTAGCAATTAGTGATTTGAGATATTCCAACTCGTAATGTTCTGATGCCCACGTTAATGATAGAATTCCGAGCCGCATGAATTCGTGTATTTTCGATGGAAATGATTTACCCATTGTTATAACAGGTATTGCAACAATGAGTAATCCATTATCATGTCTTAGAATTCTTTTACATTCCTGAATAAATTGTATTAACGGCTTGAAATGTTGAGCAGATTCTAAAGCGATTACTCTGTCTATGCATTCATCTGTAAGAGGCAACATTTTCGCTGTTCCATTTAATAGCCGTATATCGGTAGCAGTGTTATGATTAATGAATGACTGTGCTCGATGCTTTCTTAGAATTCTTGATATTACTTCTGTCTTTGTCTGTTCTACTAAACGTGCAGCGGTTTTTAACTGTGGGAAATTAACATCGAGACACGTGATATTCAAGGTGCTGTAAACTGATTTCCAATATATTGTTGGTGCTGAAAATCCACTTCCAACGTCTAGGACATTTTTTGCAGAATGCAATTGAGCAAATTTTCCAACCAACATACACAGTTCATTTTGTGCCTGCCCAAGAGTAGTGGTTTTTCCATTCCAGTACCCGAAGTTTAGCATGGTTCCTCCGGTTGCTCGCATAAAATAAGGTGTAACAAAATTATAACCATTAACTATATCAGATTCTTTGCGTCTTAAAATCCACAATGGAGCCTGAAATAACTTTTTTATATCTACCAATTCTTGATAGTTCTAATTAAATGAAAGTGATATAATTTATGATGGTTGGCTTAAGCTAAAATAAATCGCCCTACTCTCTCCTCAATGCAATGACTCTTCTCATTCCCTACTCTCTCCTCAATGCCGCTATTGGAGATAGCCTTGATGCCTTCCACGCTGGATACAATCCAGCTGCTACGCTTAATCCAACAGATATTCCAAATATCCTAATAAGATCGTTTATCAGAAAAACTGGAGTTAAGTTAGACAACAACTCGTGTGTACTGGAGCTAGAAGTAAAGTTAGTAACGAGTGCATAACCCCCACCAACTCCCACCAACGATCCAATCACTGCGCCTAATAAGCCGCCTAATAAGAGAACTTATGCTAATTGGGATAGCTTAATATGCATGGTTATTTTTGTTCTTTGATGGTAGTCTATGGTACTAGTGAGGAATATCAGAATGGTGGGAATGGGATGATTGTGGCAGAAGCAAATGAAGAAGGAATTAGCATTTTTTATTTTTATGCGTACTATAATAG
>JBAVTY010000696.1:0-2763 GCA_049696495.1 Candidatus Nitrosopolaris sp. | reverse complement strand
CCTTCTTTGGGTGGACCTGATCGTTTTTCACCAAAACATTAGACACCTTTAGGATAGCTTTATACCAAACGATCAATGGAAGTTAGCAAAATGAAAACATGGAATTATGCCCCAGCCTCAAATACTTTGTTGCTGAACCACTCTATATGCGGGAACCATAAGTAACTGTTCTATTTACACGGATAGGTAACACTTTTGGTCTTAGCCAAGTTGCCGAATTTGCTCGCTACTGCTGTTATCTCTGAGATACAACGTGTCGAGCGCCTTTTCAATTCTCGGCTTCTCCTGTAGGTTGTTCTATGGTGCCCATAATTGCTACCAGTGTATCCGCGGCGTTTGAAAATTTATCACATCTTTAATATTTGATGTTTTAGAAGAATGATATCTCTGCCTCAGCTTATCAAACAAACCAAGCTAATGGAAGAAGAGTTGGATATGGATAGGAATAGTGTGCTGAACAGATACGCGTTCAATAAACATAAGGACGCAAGGGTGACGATATTTTCGAAAGTTATTCTTGTTCAAAGATCTATCAGATGTGCGGATGTGGACAGACCCTCAACAGTGTGGACAGGTTTAACAAAGAAAGAAGATATATTTTAGGCCATAACAGTGTGAGGAGAGTGAAGACAATTTTATGTGAGTGTCAGTGTGGTGGACTGTTGAAAAATAGAAATGATATTGGTTTTGTAGTGGAATATATCAAAGGGCATGAACCTTCGAACCGACAGACTAGGATAAACAGAAAGGTGTTGAGAAATAGAATTGTTATAAAACCAACTGAAATTGCAAAAGGTGCTGAAATACTTTCGGGAACAAGAGGTTCTGGTAATTGGTTATGGAGGAGATGAGATAAGATGAGAACTAGAGAACAAGTAGAAAAGATGTTCGCCGACACAAAGAAAGAACTCGATGAAATACTGGACACTGAGAGAACAGGAGATAAATTGCAGGAAGACAGGCGACTCGTACTGAGCGCACAATTAGGTATATTGTCTTGGGTGTTAGGCAATAATGAGACAAAGGCTTAGAAGAAATCTGATAAAGTGTGCCTGCCAATGTGGGCAAACTCTGGAAGATAGGGATAAGGCGGGCAATCGGAGAAGGTTCATAAAACACCATAATCTCGAACCCGTACAATAACATAGTTAGAACACATCACTCACGTAACAACAGAAGCGCCACGCTAAAAAAAAGTAAAGTAAAAAGGCTGCTTATTAATGTGCGTGGGGTGGTGGTGCACTGTCCTTGGATAGAGATTCATTGAACGTCCCAGCGGCTTTTTCGTGAAATACCAAGTTAGATTGGTCTACCTTGATTGCCTGAGTTGGACATACCGAGACACAAGCCATACACCATATACAATCATGTCCCCTAATTGGATCAAATTTGTCAGTATTATCTAGTCTATCTTCTTTACCAATATTGCCATTTCCTGCACTCGTAGCATTAGCCATATCTACAGCTGGTACATCATTTTCTGTTCTATACCACTGGTAAGAAAGTACCCCTGATAAAATAATCTAGGATTGAAAGCTGCTGAAAAAGTGTAAAGAGTGTTCTAACAAGAAGCGATAATGGAAGTAGTAAATCCAAAATAACGTCGTTGGCTGGTGAAATAGTCGTTGTAGGCGTTAACCTTGCTATGGCGCCAGATACTGGATGAACTAATTCAATTGATATTTTCTGAAATGAAATCTAAGACTCGATACAACAGACTGTTCTAGCGTTACCTAAACCATGAATTTACGTAGCTGTCATCACTAGAAACACGATTAGCTATACACAATAACATTAATTAGCTAACTATCATTCCTCAACAAATATCTGGTTATGTCCTATGTCCAGTTTGAAACGCTTTGTTCTATAATAATTGGCTATTGCGCTTTTTAGATTGGGGAATTTAGGATAGTACTTTGATACCAAAAGATCATCTTTTCCTTGCCTCCAGCATTCTTCAACACCATTATAATCAGGTGAGTCTTTGGGTAAATGTTAGTATTATAATTGCTTTTGATCTATAATAAATTGCAGCCTTCCCATGAGAGTCTCATAATCACATGATTCATTATAACGTACTCCATTTACAAAGAATGTTGGTGTACCGTTTACACCGCTACGGACACCGCTAATAAAGTCTTCATGGATACGGCTGGCATGAACATGACTGAATAAATCGTTGTTGAATCTTTCGATATTAAGACCTAATTCGCTTGCATATTCTACTAAATGATAGTAATCAAGTGCCTGCTGGTTTTCATACAGGATATCGTACATATCCCAAAACTTTTTTTGTACTCCAGCAGCTTCAGCAGCTTCAGCTGCTTTCAGAAACAATAGCTGGAATATACGATTCAGTCATATTGTGATAAAGTGATCTCCGTACATTTTCTGCGTCTTTGTGCAAATCAATTACTACTGATTGATCCTTGAATCCATCGTTGTAGTCTAGCGGAAAATTATCTTCCACAGTAATCCCGGTATGATACCGAAGACGATAGGTTAAGAAGATTCTATCTACGAATAGCCAAAAGACATGGTCATCATATTGCAATAACACATGTAGCAAACAAGATGATTACCATAATCTGGCATATGCTTGTAAATAAAATGTATAATGAACGAAAGCAGAATCTATACGAAACAAAGCTTAAGAGGATCCAGAAGAATAGATTAACAGGCTAGTCTGAGCGCTAGGATAACAGCCGGATGTGGTTAGCTCGTTTCTCGTTCCCTATCAGAAGTCACTGTTCCATCTAGTGG
>JBAVTY010000695.1:0-2818 GCA_049696495.1 Candidatus Nitrosopolaris sp. | reverse complement strand
AATACTAATCTAGAGTCGATAGAACATCATTGCAGGTTTAGTGATCCAGATCAGCATAAGCAAGAAATCTTGGAATCATTATGAGAGTGAAATTGCATAGAGAGGCTCTCTAAATATGGAGTTCACGACGTATTGGTACCACGGAGCGGACCCAGAACAACCCCCTCTGAAACAGGCCCCCAAGGATTGCACAGTTATCACAATGACATGCGATGGTACGGCAACTGGTACCGTACTTTCAACTGCAACTCAAGACTTCAACTTCAATTGGAAGAGTGCGAGTTAGGATACATGGAGATGTTACACCACTAGCCTAAAACAATATCTTTTGAAAATTTGTGGTATGGCCCAACTTCTAGCCTGTCACGGTAAGTACCCAACTATCACTGTGACAAGACCAAGACCACGGACGGGGTTGCTCCAAGCAATATAAGCAATGGTATAGTGAGGAGAGGTAGAGTCTTAATCATCTCCACCTTCGCCCCATTCACTTTCTGCTGGCCAAGTCCGCCTTCTTTAGTCGACTTTGGACCTGCTGAAGCACACCAATCGACGAATACAGAACTATAGGTAGCATGTCTGTACTACAAAGTCGGATACGGTCTAAGAGCGTCAGTCACAGCACGAGCAAACTACTATAAACATTGTGAAGATATTGTCATGATTATAGAGTCAGACCGAGGGAATTTAGAAAATCTTGGTGCATCATCCAGCGTGTTGCTCTACTTTTCGTATGAGACATCACTACTGCTTCCGAATATAAGACAGTTGTGGATAAGTAACACTGTCAGAACATTTAGACAATTGCACATTGATAATACTAGATACCAAAGTCTAATGATATACTCTGTATGAAGACGTAGCCTATAGGTTTTTTGTGCCAAGCCAAACCAAGCCAAATATCCATATGCGTGCCAGCTGAATACCCAAAGTCGTATACTAATTTATGTGCAAAAGATTGATTGGTCATAGTATTATAACTGTCTCTATTTCCTTGGATACACCTAATTAATTGTGTGAAATTAGTGTCCAACCTGACCCAATAATCATCCATTGGTGTGTGAGATATCAAGGTCTGTGGGAAACCTACCAAATAATGCTTCTAATTCTTGTACTTCTATTTCTGTTACGCTTCTTATGATATTTCTTTTTATATCCTCCGACCTGTTTTCGTGATATTCATTTATTTTTTGTTGAAGCGGTTTAATCTGCTCGTCATATTTGCCTTTTCTCCTCTCAGGGTAATCAATTAATCGTATATTCTCTTTCCATACTTCTAAATATTTAAGTATCTGATTTAAGTTTAGACCGTGGCTATCCTCGGTTTTAGACACGTCTCCATTAGAGAAGATAGGGTGTTTGTCATAGATCTCAAGCAGTGATTCGTAAAACGGAAAAAGATTATAACTTCCCAGTGGGTGTTCGGACGGATGCTTGAATTTTAAGTATAGATGTTCACTTTCGTTCATATCTACTTCGATCTTCTGAGCGGAAACAGTGTTCTATGTACTTCTGAAACCATCCTTGTCTTTTTTTATCATATGAAAGAAAATTCATAAATGATTTGACTATTATCTTTCCTCCTAATTCATAGTTGATTTTCATTAAATTATCCCAACCTAATTTTTGATCTATTATCTGCTTTAGCTTCTCGATATGCTCACATTCAATGTAATGAGTTAAGCAGTCATCCCACCTTGTTAACTTTCCCATTTCTATGTTTGAATGTTCTTCCAATCTTTTTAATTCTTCACATCTTTCAGCCTCCTCCAGAGATTTTAGATAAGTATGGTAGAGCTGACCTACTACATTTTCAAATTTATAGGGTAAACAAATTACTCTTCCTTTTAGATCTGAATCGACGGTAGTCTTAAATCCCATATTACTAGTATTATCTTGACTTATCCCCCCATGGTGCTTCAAGGAAGATGGTCTTTGCACTGGCTGGCGGGCCAACTAGTAACACATGGACAGGCTCATCTGACTTTAGAGCCATCCTGAATACCCTTTTTATATCATCATAACCTACGACATCTTCGAAGATCTTGTCCTTTTCTTGTTTGGTTCCGATATGCCAATCTTTGGTGAGACCAATTAATTCACGCAGTTTCATCAGCTTTTCATACTGCTCTATCTCATTACAGAGGCTGTACGTAATAAGGATACTGCCGCCACGAACAAATTAGTTCACTTCAAATTGGATATAAAGCGTCTCAGCCAGCCAAATGACTTGCCAGATCAGTTTAAAGATTTATAATCATCATTCGAATCTCCTATTAGCTTTGATTCAAATGTTTCTAATATCGGCTTGACTTTTGACTTTAATGTATGTTGGCGAATCTATCTGCTGGAAACGGTATTCAATTATCTGCACCATCATGATCTATAGTTTTTGAGAAGTTATTTGCAATTCTTGGTCACATAGATACAGATAAAGGATTGTAAATTAATCAAGGATAGAGTCCTCATTGTTGATAGCATGAAAGAACACTGGAACATTCTGTGTGTTTGTGGCCTTGAAACTTGTCATAAGCCAGTCGCCATTCTGGAACATAAGAGTCCTATCCATAAACGCGTCATCAATAGCAAATGTATCTGAAATCAGCTGTCTATCGTAGGGCCTCGGCATAGTACTTACAAAATAGCTGTGAAGTTGTTGGAGTGCATTAGTATTAAGATGTGCGATTCTTTGGGGGTTGTTGCCTAATTCGATATCGCATATCGTGTCACCTTTAGTCCCAGTTTGTTTGCACATTGCAATCTGTTAAGCACTTCTATGTTCCAGCCTATTGATTTAATTAATCCAAATCTTTTCTGA
>JBAVTY010000694.1:0-2752 GCA_049696495.1 Candidatus Nitrosopolaris sp. | reverse complement strand
GGATTTTTTCTACAACATCGATAAATTTTTCATTTAGATTCTGGTCATGAGTGAGAATCTCTGAGAGCTGGTCAGAGGCCGAAGCCTCACTGATTCCCATTCTATTAACTAGTGTGAATAATATATGGCATGCTACGCAGCCGTTTTCCCTGACTCTGCTTGGCATCATCATTACAGCGTTGATTTCTTGCTCGATCAGATTTTTTAGGATATCGTGTTTGTCATTTGTTCCCATAAAATCAATCAATCATATAGAATAGATACAGCTTTCGGAAGCACGACTGACACTTTTATACTGATTCGCTTATGATGCTATCTCATACCAATTGCTGCCTTCTTTCAATTTCCTGTAATCTGGCTGATAGATCTATAAGTTGATCTGATAACTGCGCTATCGCGTCGTCTTTCACTTTGTCACGATTTCTTAGTGACTGATTTAACTCCTCTAATTCTTCAACCTTAGTTTGTATATCTGCACCTTGTCTTTCCAGCTGAGGTATATTTAGAAATGTCAAGTAAGGTTCAACCTTGCGAAATATTTCTGCTTTCTCTGAATCTTTTTTTGTCCAGTAGGTGGAACCGGAATGCCCTATGAACCATTCGGAAAAGTCCGCATAACCAAGATCTGATATTGTAGTCTTCACGAATCGCCTAAAGGAATGAAGCGTTATCTGTCTACGCCTTTGATTATTCTCTTCTCTACTACCTTTACCCGAACGATCCAATGTCTTTGCAAATGATTTAGCCACATCATAGTATAACAAATCAGGATTCGGCATATTTTTGTCTTGGTAAACTGCAAACACCAAGTCAGTATCTTTTTTATCCGGTGTTCGATATTCTGTTACGGTCTTTCCATTTTGTCTGTCTTGGTGGCAGACCCTTCTAGTCCGATGTTTATAGTCTAACCAAGATTTTAGTTGTTGAGTTAGTTCTTCAGTCAAAAATATGGTTCTATCGACTTTAGTTTTGGTATACTCTCCTCTTACAAAAAGCTTGGCAGGATGCGAATCAAAGTCTATGTCTTTAATACGGATAGATAATGCTTCGACAGCACGCATCCCAGTAGCTGCTAATAACGTAACATAAGTTCTCAGACGAAGATTGTCGCACACATTCAATATTTCGACAATGTCTTCTTTTGATAAAGCTGCTCTCTTTTTTCTAACTACTTTACGAAGTTTTATCTTTAACATGAATCTGCGCGGGCTTATGTCAATATCACAATATTCAAAAAAAGTTCTTTAGTGTTACAATACGTAGCTTTGATGTAAGTGCAGAAATATTACGGTTTTTCAGATATGCAGCATAACTATTAAGAAGATTGTACGGATCCTCTTTGCCCTTTTTCATTCTAAGGAGTAGACTATCTACACTTAGATTACCATGCCCATTTGCTATAAACTTCTCGAAATCCTTCAACCTTGAAAAGTATTGGTATGCAGTTGACTCACTCATTGTACTGATATTCGTGATGTACGAAGTGACTGCTGCTGAAGAACAAGCAGACACCTACCGAAAAAATATACCGGATGTTGTCCGGACCATTCACTGCCTTCTGACTAGTATGTAATGCGGTATATTCGATATTGTAGCAGGATATGATGTTTTATATTCCCATCCTGATGCAAGTAAATTCCTTGCCTCTGCTACATCGGTAACTGCTGCTATATCTACAACCCGTCTTCGTCTTGTACCAACTGGGTTCTCTTGTATTGAATCCTGAAAGAATTTGTGTTTGTGTTCTCTGCCATTCTCGTCTACCAGTCTCCAAGTGAATTTTCCTGTAACAGCATCTTGACCTGTCTTTTCAAATCCAATCATTTGATTGGGGTACCCAGCTGTTCTGCATCTATTACATTCTTGCATCTTTTTTTGTTGCAGCGGTTTAGATGCTTCCGCTTGATTTATTGTTGACAATGTGCTAGCAACTTTCGTGTTTGCCTTAATAATTTGCGGCGTACTGTACAGAGGGGGAGAGAGGAGTACTGTACAGAGACAATATATCTATGACCTTTTAATGACAGCTATATATTCAAGCCAATTAAATGGCAGCACCTACGGTATGTGGGAAGCATTCGTAAGATGGTATCTATTTTCGCATTGTTTATGAGTCGTTAGTTGTTGTAGATGTTGCTTTACTGGCTTTCTTACCTAGAGATCTTTTTGATAATGCGTCTTCCTCCATATCATCAGCTCCTTTTTCATTTATGGTAAATCTAGTATCAGAATATGGATGATATGGCGAGTCCATCATCTTTGCTACCCTGTTCTCTCCAGATTTTCTAAGATATATCCTATAAGTTGAAGAATGTGCTATTATATTACCACCAGCTGCTTTTGTAGGATCTCCAAAGAAGGTATCCGGAGAGGATTGAACTTGATTCGTTATAACTACTGCAATGTTGAATATCTCTGCTAACCTTATAATCTTATGCAACATACCATTGAGTCTTTGTTGTCTATCGGCTAACGTACCTCTTCCCGCAAATTCTGCCCTATGTAAAGAGATTATTCCATCAATGATTACTAATTTAGCATTAAAATCATTGACATATTTACCAAGGTCTTTGACTATTAGTTCGAGATGTGAGCTATTGTAGACCTTGCATACCGCAACGCTCTTTAATATGTGCCTGTGATCAAGACCACGGGCTCTAGCTATCTGCTCCACTCTTTCAGGTCTAAAAGTTCCTTCTGTGTCTATGTATATTACACCACTATCCATTCCACCTGATTCAATAGGTTGTCT
>JBAVTY010000693.1:0-1525 GCA_049696495.1 Candidatus Nitrosopolaris sp. | reverse complement strand
CTATAATTCACCTACCTAAAAAGGCGCCATACATGAATCCTAACGAAAGAAGAGTTAACCAACAGATAAAGTCAGACGTATGTGCAAATAGGTTCTATCAATACATTGAAAAACTAAAAGACAGGGTATCCGAGTACCTTGACAAGCAATTTGGAAGATGGCGCTAAAATGACATTTGCTATGACACTTGACTTAGTTACATAATGTTATCTCGTAAGAGCTGTCCTTGCGTTCAAGAGTAGGACGGTCAAGAAAACTACCAGCTACGATTGTCAGCAACTTAAATAAGCAAAGAGTTTAGTAACTATGAAACATCCTCGTAACAAATCTGAACCGTTTAGATAAATAACTAAAGGCTTCATGGAGATATGTTCCACGCACTATGCGTGAATGATTTCTTTTTTACAGCATTTATAAAATCTTCCGTTGTAACAGGCTTTCTTAGTATATCATCGTGCTTTATGTCGGGGAGAATGCTTACAAGTTCCGGTACTACGTCCAGAGCAGATAAAAATAATATTTTGACATCTATATTGATTGCTTTCAATCTAGAATATAGCTCGAGTCCATTAAGGCCAGGCATTCTTAAATCCAAAATTACCAAATCAAAGTGTGGACTTCCCTGTGCAAAGCACTCTAGCGCTTCCTGAGAATCTGTAAATGCTTCCACGTGATATCCGTTGCTGGTAAGAGCTACCTTAAAACTGTATAATATATCTTCTTCATCATCTACTAACATTATATGATAACCTGAATAAGAAGAAGTAGGTGAAGTAGGGAAAGCAGAAACAGAAGGATGTTGTATGTGACAGATCTCTTCGAGTTCTGATTCGTGCGTCCGGTTATCGTTCAGAGCTGACAGAATCGTATCAGGATCAGGATAAGTTCTACTATATTTACTTGTTACAGAGTAGGCCGGATATTCATGCGTAAAACCAACAACCGGATGTCCTTTTACTTCCTTGAAACGATAATCACTCTGTTTGAACGAGGGAGATGAAGAAAGAGATTTTAAAACTAGATATAAGTCTCCTCCTATGACCATAACGTTTGCAGGTGCTTTTGAGTTTATCTTCGCACACAAATTCATAGTGGGCCCAAAAAGATCTTCCTGTTGCGATGTTTTTACTTTGGCTACTTCAACCTTGCCATAGTCCGCACTAATTCTATAATTAACAGCTGTTAGCTTCTCTTTAGCCAGTTTTGTATTAATAACATCGCCTGCAGCTAACATTGTGATGCCACATTCAATAACATTTTTGAATGCAGAATCATCAATAGAATTTGATGTTTGTGGAAAATACATTATAAGACCATCAGTAATATTTTTGACTATCTTCGCTCCAAAGCTCCTTGCTATAGTTGACATTGTGTTGATAAAAATCGTATAATATTTTCTAATGTTATCTAAATCATTAACGGTGGTACTACCACCTGGAGAATTCAGCATCTGAATGAAACATACACAATAATTTTCTGATCGAAGGAATTGTACTTCTTCTTCCGTCTACTTATCCCTTCCTAA
>JBAVTY010000692.1:0-3993 GCA_049696495.1 Candidatus Nitrosopolaris sp. | reverse complement strand
GCCTTCATGGCATAAATATACAATGACCATGGATCTAATTCTGATCGTTCTTCTTCCAAGTCTTGTGTTTCACCTTTTTTATGTTGAAACCCACCTAAAAGCACTGATATCGTAGCGGGCTCGGAGGGATTTGAACCCTCGACCTGACGCTTAGGAGGCGTCCGCGCTATCCATTATACACCCGTTATCACCAGTTACATGATTGAACGGCCTGCGCTACGAGCCCCATTTTTCAACTTCCGGTCCTACAATTTAAATATTGAGATAGCATTAAACACTAAAAATACAACCCTTCACTGTATTAGTTAGCCCTCTACAATAACCACGTGCTAGTTTGTATGAATATGTTTGGTATTATATATCATTAAATTTCGATCGCCGAGAACATATCTAGTATTGTTACCCCATGACACTACACTATCAGATACAACGGCTTCCTTTATTTGTTCTCGTAAGTTGAAAACACTGATAGGGGCTGAGAGCTTCCATTCCAGTAGTTTATCAATAACATGTGCAAACAAGCTTGTCAATGCAGGCATAATAGCAGTGATGACAATCAAGACAACATTTCCCATAGGATAGTATGATAATGATCCCTTGCAAATTGCAAGTGACTCCCCCGTACGTGAGCAAATTGTTGCAAAAAGGAATCTTATTATTTTATCTGAATTGGTTATCCTATATTATTGATCTATTTGGAAATGCCATGATCCTATCATCTACTCAACTATAAAAATACAGAAGCATAAAAGATAGAAAATAGCAAATATGCCTTTACAGGGACAGGAATCGGAATGGAGGAATTATTTTTCACGTACCAATCTATTTTTACGACACAGCATACCTATTCCAATTAGCATAAATTTTCTAACTAATACTTGCAAGGAGATATCTTTTCATCTCCAAAAACCTCTTGGAAATAGCCTATAAGACCATTTAATCAAGAGTTAATTAGAAAACAAATGCTATTTGATATAGATTAGTGATATTGCTGAAACAACGAATTTGACGTTAGGATTTACCGCAAAGTGAATTGTAGACCAGCGAAAGCAATGCGTGTGTTTTTTCTATTACAACGGAAAAGCTTTTTGCATACATACACAGACATGATAGCCTGTAATGAAAGATACTACACAAGCAAATTGGCTCCATTGCTTGCCCCCACCGAGTCTAAACAAATAACCACACCAAAAATAAAGTTTTCAATCGATAGTCTACTGAGAACCTTTTCCGAAAGTCCAACTGTAGCGACTTTTGACTTTCTAATATACGCATGATGTTGGCCGAGTACACTGCTCATGTAAATTCCAGAAAGGGTGTCTGTCTGCATATGAGTATGCACATATTTTACAGTTATACACTCAAAAAGAAGTTAATAATCTGTGGATAAAACGAAAGCATACCACAGCGCGACATTGTGCAAGAGACAATTTTGAGATAGATTATAAACCACGAAGCAGCAACAAACACAAACACAGAGGTATCGTGATGAAGCTGTACTATCATTTGTTTTTGATGCAAGTGTTAGCTACCAATCCTAAGGACAGAGTATGGATCCTTTAGAATTTGCAGCCGAAGTTATCTTGGTCTCGGCATCTGATGTACTATCACCTGGACTATTTTTTACGAACATTATCTATGGAAGCAAACAGGGAGTTACTGCAGGAGTTAAAATTGCATTCGGACATACAATCATAGAATTCCCATTAGTCATAACACTAGCTTGGGGTTTATTTACGTTTTCGCAGGTCTTGATAAATTATGAAAATCTGAAAATAATTAGCATAATCGGTGGGATTGCAATAGTTGTCTTTGGATTTACCCAAATAATTAATATCACAAAAGGTAAGGTGAACAACCAACATGCCTATATCGGAATTAGTGCCAAAAAAGGACCAATTTTATTAGGGGGTTATATTCAGCGCCTTAAACCCATTTTTCCTCGTCTGGTGGCTCACAATAGGCTTAAAACTGATTTCCGATTCCATTCAATTCTTCGCTCTTGTGGTTGGAACTCTATTTCTGCTTTCATTTCATATATGGATGGACTATGCTTGGTTAGTGATAACATCGTACCTGATATGCAAAGGCGTCTCGGTATTAAAAACTAAATTCTATTCTGCATTTCTTATTTCAATAAGTACCGTTCTTGCTATTTATGGAGTCTATGTCATTCTAAATATATTTTGATAGCGATTAAAGTATATTTAGGGAGATTGTGAATTAAACGGGAAAAACTTTATATCAAAATAACCAGGCCATTCTCTAGGGGAGACGGACAGAATGTCAGCCGAACCCGCGTATTGTCCCTTTGTTTTGATGGGTCTTTTCTTGTAATATTATTAGCTATGTTTGGACTTTCCCTGAAGGTCAAGAGACGGCTCAATTAAGGGATTATGCTAGGAAGATTTTTCGTTACGATTTATGCAGATGCGGTTCAGTCACTACCACACAATGTATTAACTATTACAAGGTTTTGCTCATTTCTCGGCTTAGGACGGACCGTTTACTATATCCCTATTTTTACATGGTAATCCTCATCAACTGAATCAGGTTCTTGGGCATAATTTTCACCAGCGTGTAATAGTATAATGCCAGCCTGAATGGTCATTGTATTACAAAACTATGAAGTACATATCAAATTCAGAAATGAGATTAACAACTGTCGTGCTACACTGTCCCACATTATATACATTGTCTTCAGAAGACTTAAGTTATAACTAGCTTGTTATAGTATATGAGTGAACAATCATCTAATAGAGCCCCAGTAAGGATAGAGATATTGTCATCTGCTGGAAATATTCCGATACTAGATAAGGACCTTCATGAAATTCTTACGGACGCATCTAATTGTTGTGAATTCAGCAGCTACGTGGATAAGGATGGAGAGACACGTGTTAAGATAGAATGCATTGTTGATGAGGATGAGAAGGAGCGTTTTTGGGATTTGCTGAGATTTAAACACAAAAGAGATTGCTCTATATCCGTAGAACCAAGCGACATACTATTTGATACAAGCTCAAAGATCACCACCGATCTTAACAACTATGTCGATGGAGTGATTGTCGAAAGATAGATGATATAAAAAACATGAGTAAGCAGCATTTATTATTTATAACAAATATTGCTTACGAGTCCCAAATACTTTTGCTAAAATGTACGCATGTCGACTGTCGACAGATCTTCAACTCGCTCTTATGTTAGCCTTCCATTGAGCTTGGGAGGAGAAAAACAGACGAAGAAAGTACGATTCCTTCGATCACAAGATTATTGCGTATGTTTCATTCGGATGGTGATTTCTACAGGTGCTACCGCCACCGTTAATGATTCAGATAAATTGTATAATGTTAGAAAACATTTCTCTACTTGTGCCAAAGCATTCTCTTCTCACTTTTGATCCATGGGGTAGCGCGGTTGTGAACAGTAAATTTCTAAGCTAACGCCAACTGACTGAATAAGAGAAAAATTAACTAAAGAATAATAGTCTAGTTGGAATCAAATCAAAGCTTGGAATACTTAACAGGAGAAATGATGACACATAAGCATAGATCAATCAAATTACTAACGCCGGTTGATTTTATCCGTTTGTATCAGCTAACAATAATAAGGTTGGGTATCTTTTATTCTTATTGTCTAATTTCGTGCTAACAGGGTTGTGGCCTTGCTTGTGATTTAACGTGAATAATGCTAGTGTTAGCTCTTTTCTTATCTTTCTAACCAACTCCTGCGTTTCAAATGGATTTTTGATAAAACAACCTACATTTAACGTTGGAAAATCCTCCTTCAGCCTATCACAATATACCTCATATGCTGTTATAAAACATACTTTCGCACTGTTATCTTTTTTCTTTATTTCTTGGTATAACTGCCACCATTTAAATCTGCCATATTAATATCGACGAGTGATAAATCATAGTATGCTGCCTTGAACTTTGACAACGCAGCCTTAGGATCATTGAATGCATCAACTGAAAAGCCATTCTCTTCTAGGCC
>JBAVTY010000691.1:0-1841 GCA_049696495.1 Candidatus Nitrosopolaris sp. | reverse complement strand
GAACTGTTCAACGGGTCCTGTCGAAATGACTCCGAGTGTAAGATGGTTGGATCAGCAAGAGTTACTACTCGTGCCGAATGCAGGCATGCCTTATAATGAAGGTGGCAAAGATGTATACAAAATGACTCCATCTGCAATGACTCAGAAACTAAAAGAATTCATTGAAAATTACAAGCGTGTTAGAATAATAGGAGGATGCTGCGGAACGAATCCGCTACATATTGCTGATATGCGTGAAATGATAGATTCGTACCAAGGCGATGGTATATTAAACACCGGAATAGGCACGTAGGATTAATCTGGCAACAGTCGTTTGTTGATAAAACCAGCATTAATCGTAAGGTTTTAGAAAGGATCTAGAGCAAAGGATTATGTTATACCTTAAATATGCATCCACCCAGAATTAGTTCCTCACTAAAGGCAGTTGATCTAAGGCAGGAGCCTCCACCTCTAATAATTGGCGAACGTCTCAACACTCAAGGATCGAGAAGAGCAAAAGACATGGTGCTTAAAAATGATTATGATGGTCTGGTTGACTTGGCTAGGACACAAATCGAAGACGGCGCTCATTGCCTCGATGTTTGTGTTGCGACTACCGAACGAGCCGATGAACTTGAATTCATGAAGACACTTGTTAAAAGATTAAGCATGGTGATTGACGCACCACTTGTTATAGATTCAACCGATCCTAAAGTTATTGAAACAGCCATTCAACAAATCCCCGGTAGACCGGTGATCAACTCTATCAATCTTGAAGGAGATGGAATTAGGTTTCATGCGTTAGCACCGTTGATGGCAAAGTATGGTATCCCTGCTATTGCAATGTGTATAGGACCTAAGGGAATGGCCAAAACCCCTCGGGAAAAGCTAGAAACCGCGATCCTCCTTTACGAAACAGGTAAAAAATACAACCTCAAGCCCTGGCAGTATGTTTTCGATGTTCTGACTTTCACTTTAGCTACCGGCGAGCAGGAATTCTTGGAATCAGCAAAAGCCACCCTTGAAGGGATACGATTGGTGAAGCAAAAAATTCCAGGTTGCTTCACAGTATTAGGACTTAGCAACGTGAGTTTTGGCCTACCACCAAACGCCAGAAAAATAGTCAATTCAGTTTTCCTGCATGATTCCATAAAAGCTGGTCTTGACGCAGTAATAATCAATGCCAAAGATATCATCCCTTACTTGGATATTGATCATGATCAGCGAAAACTGGCCGAAGATCTTATTTTCAACAGTCGTTCTAACGCGCTTGCTGAATTGATCACATATTTCGAAGGAATGAAATCTAGATCAGATGTT
This sequence comes from Candidatus Nitrosopolaris sp., assembly GCA_049696495.1. Taxonomy (GTDB): domain Archaea; phylum Thermoproteota; class Nitrososphaeria; order Nitrososphaerales; family Nitrososphaeraceae; genus Nitrosopolaris. The sequence goes on along the minus strand of JBAVTY010000691.1, from coordinate 542 downwards.
TCTAGTAAGAGGATAGAAGTAGATCCAAGCTGGGAAGCAAGTAATAGATGTTATTTTAGAATTGTTCATAGACTAAGAGATGACATCGAGTCTGATGTTGTCCATTCGATAGAAGATAGAATCCTTGCAAATCGTCTGGCAGCAAGGAACGCCGAATCAAACATGGGTTTGGAAAAAAAGACAATCCTTGAAGCTCCAAGACAGATAGCTCACGAAGCAGCCGTGCAGATCTTAAATGAAGTTTTGCTACCAGCTATGAAGGAAGTAGGGGACAAATTCGGAGCGGGCGAACTGATCCTTCCGTTTGTGTTGAAATCTGCCGAATGCATGAAAGCCGCAGTAACAGAACTCGAAAAATATTTAATTCGAAAGGAAGGTGTAAGCAAAGGGAAGTTAGTACTTTGTACTGTATACGGAGATGTTCATGATATAGGAAAGAATCTCGTCAAGACAATATTTACGAATAACGGATACTCAGTTTATGACCTGGGGAAGCAAGTTCCTCTGCAATGTATCGTCGACAAGATTAAAGAAGTTAATGC
>JBAVTY010000690.1:0-3156 GCA_049696495.1 Candidatus Nitrosopolaris sp. | reverse complement strand
AAGCACATGGTTTCACAAGATCTTATACATATAACTGTCGAGAATGTGGTAATATTGGCGACAAGTTTTCCCTTTACTTTACTCTCCATTTACCTTCTAAATTAGAAGAGAACAAACAAAGGTTTGTGGATCATTGGAATAAAGAACATACTTAATTCCAACGTCCTCCCACAGCCTCGGAATGGATGTACTCTGTCTATACTTATACTCATATTTTCCATGACAGGATTACAATAATGTGTCCTTCTTGTAGCACAAGCGTATATTTTTCAGCGGCTGACCAGACCATGACGCTAAGGTCAAATACACGTCAAATATAATGCATTCCGTCAGAAGAAACACCGTCATTTGGAAAAGAATATGGCCATAATGCAACCCAATTTTTCCCTCGTACCTCACTCAATCTATGAACAAAATCAAATAATTTGAAAAGATTAGACAGGGTTTCGAGTCTTTGACAGACGACAGACTTCTTTGATTAAAATATTTTTATATCAAATCACACTGAATCTGTCATGACAACAACACAAGTTAGCCCTGCTACTAAGTGGTAAGTATAAAGCGAAGGCTTATGCTGCTGCGAATGCGAAATCGCCGCTTGATCCCACAACGATCCCGCGGCGTGATCCGGGCAAAGACGACGTTCAGATTGAAATCCTTTTCTGCGGTATCTGCCACTCTGATCTCCACACCGTCCGTAGCGAATGGAGCATGGTGCCCACTGTCTATCCATTTGCGGTAAACATAACATCACAGCCGACGTAGAAGTCATCCCCATCCAGAAGATCAACGAGGCTTACGAGAGACTGTCACGTGCGGATGTAAAGTATCGATGACATTAAAATGGCTAACAAGAAGATCATAAATTCTTTGTTGATCGGTCACTTTTTCTAAATCGTCTATTATAATGACAATTTTTTTGTTCATGCCTACTTCATATGAAGATACTATTCGGTTGCAATAATTTCCTTAGTTAATTTATCAGCTCTTGCTCTTATCACCTGTCTGACAGAGATTTCCTCTTCATGACGAGCTCCTATTTCAATAAACCATTTTAACATCGCGCCTATGCTATATCCTGAAGTTTGCATGCGCGTTGTTGTAATATCTATTTCTCCTGAAAGCTGTCCTAGAAGATTTTTCAATTTATCAATAATCTCAGACTCTAAATCCATATCCTTTAGTTTTTTTATTGTCTTTTTATCAGATATCAGATCGAGAGTTCTTGTTATTAGTAGTAATAGAATATCGGTGTAATCTAGATCAGCCAAGGCCGCATCCTTGATTGCAGATATAAAAACTACTGAAAAGCCTTCGGTTTCAAGTATATTGGTGATGTGTCGCAGTTCTGAGGTCTTGCCCGATCCCCTATGACCGCTAAAAAGAACCTTGGCAGGTGTATCTTGGTTCGTTATCTCGTATGCAAGTGCCCCTCCTAGGTTTTTTGTTCTCCTGTATTAGGATAGTCTATTCCGAATGGATACCACCATTGTGTTGCGTAATCATGCGTTGCTCCAGCACCAGTCCTAAATTCCAATCTTCCGTTTGATATTTCCTGTAGCGTCGCAGATTGTTTAGCAAGTAGTGCAATATTTCTGTATTGAGGAATCAGGTAAGTTATGACTGGCCCTAGTTTTATCGTCGCTGTCATAGCAGATAAATTTGATATAACGCTCCAGCAATCCAAATCTATCTCTGGTATGATAATAGAAGCCATAATATCCCAATTTTTCAGCTAATATACAAGTATCTTTTATCTTTCCATAATTAGTGCCCCAAACTTCTAGACAAAATCTCATATTATCTATAAAGTTGATTTAGTATATATACAAAGAATAATACCGAAATCGTTGTTGTTGAGGCCTATACAATTTTCATGTTCTGGTTATCAATAGAAATTTGTTCATACCGCAGCAGGCACCAAAATTTTATGCTTATCTTAGTGTAGGCTCTGTTTATGATAAAAATGAAATGTATCAAAACCACAATTATAGTGATATCTACGAACAAATTCATAATCTCAAATTTGACACATCTAAGCCAATGTTTATCTGGTCAATGCCATTTGATTATAATATGAAGCGAAGACATGGATGAATGAACGTCTAGATAGATTCGGTTACATGAACATTAACAGAAGGCTCTCCGGTGTCTAACGTGCAATGCTAGGCAAGCATGCCTGAATCAATATTAAATAGTGCAAACAATAAGTAGAGTAATCATGATAATACAACAATGTTGTAGCTGTATTGAGAAAGGAAAAAATGCTTATTGTAATAATTGTATAAAGTCGGGTGATAATTATGATGTTTACAAATACGCTGAAGATAAGAATAACCGATTCAGTAAGGGCAAGATGATAGGTAGGATAAAAGCATATACTTGGCATGATGCAATAGAACATGTTAAGGATAACTTTTTCCAGGATCCAAACGAAATTCTCAATATAAATTGTGAAAAGGACTTTGCATATTTAGAACAAAAACGCAAATCTATTGTTGTAGATAACGACAAAAAAGAAATAGAAGAAATGGCGTCAGGATATAAAATATATTTGAATAAAGAAGGAAATGAATCAAGATATTTCAACGATGAAAATTTTTGGGATTTGACTGCACCTGCTAATAATAACAATAATAATACTGCTAATCTGTCTATGCCAAGAATTAGTAACACTATAGAAAAGTGTTACGTTCATGCGTTGAGTCACGCGATCAGATTTTTCTTTGGATTTTGTATCTGAAAATGAAAATCAGTATTTGCATCCTGAACATCATTAACATGAATAAAATGTTATAATGTTGGCAAATTGAATGAAAATCTGCTCTCTGACGATATACACGACTAACTACTATATAAACATAAGGATGGTTTATCCAAAATATTCAGCTAATATTATCCATTCCACTAATCGGAGCTTGTTGGCGTACCTCTGATGCAGATCCCTGGTGTGTGTTATGACAGGATTGTTTCAGCAGAAGAGAAAAACTGCTTGACATCACAAAAGAGATGTACAGGACAATGTCTAGCATGACAGGGTTATCGGTCTATGTCTTTTGCCGTCTTCCTCTGTCACCCATGCCTAAACGATCTAATGTCCTTGCAACGCTACAAAATGGCTTAATAAGGTCAGGAAAACGAACTATGAAATTCAAA
>JBAVTY010000689.1:0-5447 GCA_049696495.1 Candidatus Nitrosopolaris sp. | reverse complement strand
TGTATGGCGCCTTTTTAGGTAGGTGAATTATAGTCAGCCAATCTTTCTGTGTATTGACATAATCTCTTACCATTTGGTTTACATGGTATGAAGCATTATCCCATATGAGTATCAATCTTTTCCAACTTTAGTAGGGGCCTTAATATATTGCAATATATGTCCCAGATATTAACGGCTCAGAAGCCGATGCTCTATTACACTTGTAACCAAATACTAGAAATTGACAAATCCATCAGGTTTGCAGGTTTTGCCAATAATATGGGAACTCGCAGCTCAACATAGAGAAGCGCTGATATCAGTGGAAAAAGAGAAGGAACAGTCTTTGTTAACGAAAGATGAATTAGAAATATCAGCTATCGAATCTGTGTTAAGAATGGTTACTAGAAAAGACATGATCTCGAAACTTGGTAAACCGATATACTCATTTACATTGTACGAAAAAGTAAAAAGGGCAACAATATTGTTGCAGAATAGTAATAATAGCGACTATCCTTCCATTCTCATGGTGTCCTTCGAGAACAACAACGAGGCAGGAACTTATCAAGAATCGATAATTTTGAATGGCATCTTACTCATATGTCCTAGTCTTCAAAAACAACTTATTTGAGTATCCATTATCATTTAATACAGCCATAAATCTATGCAGCGACAATAACGACGACAAAATGACTAACAGAAATATTATATTTCAAAATTTTGATGCTGCGTTAGACGAACTAAAACGGAAGCTATCCGATGGTGAATACTACAATACTCCAGATTCATGTGTATACGTATTGTTTAACATAGAAATTCACGGGTTTCAGACGTTCACTTCTTCTCTTTGTAATAGTTCATCATCAGGAGAAAATGGTATCTCTGAGCATTCCACCACAATTAGGATATTGGAAATCAAAACAAATCAAGAGGAATTTGACGGATATATTGACAAAAAAATTAATCAGAACCTATTAGAAAAGTTATCAAAAGAAGAGTATCGTAAGTTGTTAATAGACTATCTAGTCCATTTAGGACTTGAGAAAATACAAACGAATCCTTTGGATGTTGCGGCTAAGCACGAGATGCAAAGTAAAGATGTAAAGAGCTTTATTAACAAATTGCAATACAAACCGCAAAAAGTCGACGACCTTCCACTACTTCTCGTTAGTTGGTATCGTATTCCTCCAGCTATTGCAAGACTCGTTGCAAAGAATATAATTCAAGATAAAAATATGGAGATCTATACGGATAATAAAGCCCAGAAGTGGATAAAGTTACAGTCCATTCTATTATAATAAGGGATGTGACGACATGAAAATCTTCTAGCACGTACGGCTCAGTAGAAACCAACCTTTAACCGTCAAAGCTTTGTAACAAGAAAAGTCGTACTAATGTAGTGGCGTAACAACGATGCTACAAACGTAGACATAGCGTGGAATCTAGGTAATCAAGGAAGATCGGTTGTAGCAGGAGTGGCTGAAAGTGCTGCGCTAATCCAGAGCAATTTCGGTAGACGAGGCAAATGTTTTTCGTTTGGTCCATGTAAGAATACGTGGATGTCAGACGTGTCAGAAGTCATCTCATTCGGAGTTTAGATGACACATAGCGTAAAAGTTCGCTGCTCACAGATTGCACATGTTTTGATACCAAAGGAAGAAGTATAAGACTTCAAAAGGAGAATGTTAGAGGAACAGAAGAACAATGCAAATAAGCATGTATTCCCGTATACATATAATTGCTTGATAATAAGAGATCTTCTATGTCCAATATTAATGCGAAAAGAGAGGTAGAAACAACACCCAACTTAGTTACTAAAGTATATGAAAAATTACAAAACAAGATCTCAACATTTAGAAAAGCTACGGATAGACCTCTCACAATATGTGAAAAGATTCTCATTGGACATCTCGATGAGAGTGCAGATTTTAGTTCAGATGATGCTTTAATTGGTGGCAAGAGTTATGTTCTTCTGAACCCAGATAGGGTTGCGTTACAAGATGTTACAGGGCAAATGACGATTCTCCAATTCATGCTAGCTGGCCTAAAACGAACTGCTGTTCCAACAACAGTTCATTGTGATCATCTTATCCAGGCAAGAATAGGAAGTGATCCTGATACAAAAGCTGCGCTTTGTGAAAATAACGAAGTGTATCAATTCTTGGAATCGGCATCAAGAAAATATGGAATGGGATTTTGGAAACCAGGGGCGGGCATTATACATCAGGTAGTTCTTGAAAACTATGCTTTTCCAGGAGGATTAATGATCGGAACAGACTCACATACTCCAAATGCAGGAGGTCTTGGAATGCTTGCCATAGGAGTAGGTGGCCTTGATGCAGCAGAAGTAATGGCAGGAATGTCTTGGGAGTTATTGTATCCAAAACGCATTGGTGTATATCTTACAGGAGAGCTGAATAGATGGGCCTCTCCAAAGGACGTTATACTTTTCGTGGCATCAAAGCTTACGGTATCTGGGGGAACCAATGCAATAATAGAATATTTTGGACCAGGAGCAAGAACGGTGAGCTGTACCGGTAAAGCAACTATAACAAATATGGGTGCAGAAATTGGGGCTACTTGCTCAGTATTTCCATATGACAAGAGAATGGAGACATATCTCAGAGCAACGGGACGAAGAGCAATAGCTGACCTTGCGAATAAACACGTTGATCTGCTAACCCAAGATCTACAGATAGAAAAAGAAATATGTGAAAATCGAGAAAATTCAATAAGCTATTTTGATCAGTTGATTGAAATTGATCTTTCTAATCTAGAACCGTATATTGTAGGTCCTCACACACCTGACCTGGCAAGACCTATTTCAAAGATGGTAGAGGACATAAAGAAGTATAATTACCTTGACACAATTTCGGTTGCTCTTATTGGAAGTTGCACAAATTCTTCATACGAAGACATGTCACGAGCAGCAGATGTTGCTGAACAAGCAAGAGAAAAAGGGATCAAGAGTAAAGTGCCATTACAAGTTACCCCAGGTTCTGAAATGATTAGAGCCACAATTGAAAGAGACGGACAGATGCAGTCGCTCAAAGATATTGGTGCAAACGTCCTTGCAAACGCATGTGGTCCATGTATAGGACAGTGGAGCAGATCTGAGTTAAAGAAAGGTGAGCCTAATACCATTATTACATCATATAACAGAAACTTTCCAGGCCGAAACGATGGAAGAAGGGAAACGATGAATTTTATAGGTAGTCCAGAGCTTGTTATAGCTCTTGCCCTTGGAGGAAGACTTTCGTTTAGTCCACTTACTGATGAATTAATTGCAAATGATGGAACAAGATTCAAGCTAAATCCTCCTAAAATAGCGCCTGAAATTCCAGAAAAGGGTTTCAAAGATGTCATGGATATCTATGTTCCACCAGCTGATGATCCTGACAGTGTACAAGTAACAATTAAGAAAGATAGTGACAGATTACAAAAACTCGAACCATTCCCAAAATGGGGTGGCAAAGATTTCGAGAAATTACCAATATTATCAAAAGTAAAGGGAAAGTGCACAACAGACCATATTTCACCAGCCGGACCCTGGTTAATGTACAGAGGACATTTAGACAAGATAAGTGATAATTTACTTCTTGGAGCAGTTAATGCTTATCGGGATGGTGAAGTAGGAAGTGGCAAGAATACTCTTAACAGTAAAATTGAGTCGTTTCCGCATATAGCTAGAGAGTACAAAAAAAGAAGTCTGAAATGGATGATAGTAGGAGATAATAATTATGGAGAGGGCAGTAGTAGAGAGCATGCTGCCATGACTCCAAGGTATCTCGGATGTGCAGCAGTAATTGCCAAAAGTTTTGCCAGAATACATGAAACCAATCTTAAGAAACAAGGAGTATTAGCATTGACATTTGCAGATCCATTGGATTATTCCAAAATTATGGAAGATGACCGGATTAGTATAGTTGGGTTAAATAATCTCAAACCTACGAAGTCTGTCAATTGTATCTTGCATCACGTCGACGGAAGAGAGGAAGAAATATCTTTGCAACATTCTTATAATGAATCTCAGCTCGAATGGTTTCGGGCGGGTTCAGCACTTAATATTCTGCATTCAATGGAAGAAGCCCCTCTTTAATTAAATGTTGTACTTCCCTAATAGGTGACAATATAGCTTACCAACATGGATTACACTTCTGTCAGAAAACGATTTAGTGTTTTTCAAATTCCCGCTTTTCACCAAGTGTATATTATTAAAAAAGATAATGAACTTTCAACATAACTGGCCTTTTTTTCGATCCTCAAATGCCGCGCCAATGCCACTTAGGACATCTAGTAGTTAACAACGAATAGCACCTTTCCTGCTATAGCCAATATCAAACGTCGTCCTTTACAATGATTCATTTTCCCAATGAGAAGTTCGCTCTTGATGATCCGTGTATAGATAGCATTTTCCTCGGGACGTGTCTCTCTTCCATCGCTAGCTACACTAAACCTTGTTTTTCTACCCTTTCATAAGGGCTTACAATATACAGAAATAAATTTGAAGGCAAGCATAGTTGTTATTAGTATTTATGATCGCATCTGATAATACACTTATTCATTAAAGATAAAAGATATAATTTCTATATACTTAGTTATAATCAAGTTAAACCAATCCCGTATCTAATATTTTTAGCAGTTGCTGTGAAGCATCTGAAATATACCGAACCCCCAGATCTAGGTCTCTCACCATATCCAGCAGATCAAATATCTGAACCTATAGACACAACGAACGATCAGGGAACTCTATCGCAAGAAACTATACTGAAAATTCAAGAACTTAAAAGACTGGTGTATAGATATCCTCAATACCATTCTAATCCTGACGGAGTTATAAAATGCGTTACTCATTTCTCTATTAATGGCGACAATACGATTCTTGACGAAAAGTTGGAACAGCTTCGCAGCATTGATGCCATTAGCAAACACTGAGTCTACGTGGTTCACTGACAATGCTAAGAAACTGTGAGTATATTCAGCGCGTACGTAAATAATCCGGCCCCATCCACCGACTTCCGCAACATAGTTCCTCCGTTTACCCCGGAGGCTCGTAAGGTTGCAGAAAGGAAGAAGGGAACGCGTGGCAGGCGGTTACTATGGTTACTTTTGGCCTATTTTATTGCGGTAACCACGTCGATGTAAGATTTACGATATTATCATAGATATATCATATATTGTATATCATATCATATTATAGGCTTTGTAGAAACCATCGATTATTATAGTAAGGTTGGTTATTCCGTGGGTATTGTAGGCTATACACCTGAATGATAATTCTCTGTTCTGTGTTCTTACCAATCTTGATGTAATATGTTCTCCAAATAATCGTTTTATCACTGAGATTATGGTTTCATTCTTGTTTCGTTGACCATACAATAGTTTGGAATAGCCACGTTTCATTTGTTTCCTGTATCTTCCATGTGTCTTCCATATTGGGACATTTTCATATCGAATTGGTATTATGCTGA
>JBAVTY010000688.1:0-1668 GCA_049696495.1 Candidatus Nitrosopolaris sp. | reverse complement strand
CAAGATTATTTGTGTTGTTAATAATTTCATAGTAGAAAATAATCTACTAAAAAAAGCAACCGTATAGCAACCGTATACACTTCATGATATAGTATAATCTCCGCCGCATCCGTGAAGCATATCATTCTTTCGTGTTCTCCTTTATTCTGTGGCGTTCCGTACTACGGCTTCTATATCTAACTAACGCGTCAATTAGGACGACGCGCCTGCCTGAGGTTTCTTTCTGACTCCTAAAATCATTTCACCGCATCTTATATTAGTATATATGGCAAAGATCATCCTAACGGCAAGAGCAGCAAGTATCACGGCGGCTACTGTACCTACAGCGATTACAAGAGTAACGTAAAAAGGTGTGGGTAGTTCAGCGACTGCTCCTTCGGCTGAACATCAAAAAACTTTTTTATTTTTATCCTGAAACAATTTAAAAAGTCTGATTGGGAAGGCCGCTGCTAAAAAACTGATTTTGTAGGGTCAAGGATCTATTCATATCAAAGGAAAAGGATCAAAGGTTGTATTTTCTAGAATTTTGTTAGGTTACTTTATTTCTGGTGTGTTAATTAACTTCAACTCACATATCAGTATTATGGGTATAATGAGAGCAGCAATGATTGGACACGTTGCTGGAAGGTCTGCTAGGAGACAAATGGAAGGTATGCAACAACAAGCACAGGCTCAACAAGCACAAGCCCAAGCACAGGCTCAGGCTGCACAACAAGCTCAACAAGCACAGGCTTCTGCTAAAACCGATCCTATGCAAGAAATAGCGAAATTAGGGGAATTGAAACAAAGAGGCCTTTTGACTGAGGAAGAATTTCAGAAAATGAAAGCAAATTTGCTAGCCAAGATGTAGGCAAAGAAACATTCAAGACGACGAGAGATAGTAAGTGGTTTTTTTCTCTACAGATACCATCACTCCACTTTCATTTTCGTAATACCGCGTATTACATTAGAATGATCAGCATCAACTTCTGTAGTAACATAAAGGAGATGTTTATCTCCCAATGGCATTGTTATTCGTTTAATCTTCTCATATTCAGCTAGAACATATTTTCCTTTCCCAATCTTACTTGCAAGTTCATTTCTTATTTTCCAAGCGTTTGTAGCTAGTACGAGTGACTTCTTGCTCTCTTCCGGACTGAGTAAATTCTTTATTCCTTCACGATGTTGGGAGAACATAGTTATACCGTTACGATCGCATATTGTTACCAGCCTAATCTTCGGATCCAAGCTCGTGATATCCTTATAGATTCTTCCGTAATCAATCATTAGATTACAGATTATCACGATTATATTAAATGCTACGTATTGGAAGTATTGTATTGTAATATAAAACACCCAGTAGGTAAGTAAAAACATGTTTTATCACAATCCATAATTTTCAAGCAAGCGTAACCAAACTTCACTCATCGTTGGGAATGATGGCACAGCATGCCAGAGACGTTCGAATGGTACTTCGGTCAGTAATAACTGCAATTTTTCCTTCAAGTTTATTTCCCATTTTTAATTAAAACCGAATCGGATGTTTTATTTAGAGATACTTAGATGTTGTGTTTACACACATAGGTAACTAATTCACTTACACACATAGGTTACACTTCTGCTAGGAAGTGTATATCCTATAGAAATAGAAAGAAAATTCAACCTAATTCATGAACATGAATGGACTGG
>JBAVTY010000687.1:0-3810 GCA_049696495.1 Candidatus Nitrosopolaris sp. | reverse complement strand
GAATAATATTTCTTCGTTAGCATTCTTTACAAGCCCTCTTTGTGGAAAAAAGTTCGAGGTAGAAAGAGGAGTGAATATTCGATAGGCGTCCTATTTGTACCACGAAAGAGTCGGTAGAAGAATCATTATAAAAGTCTGTATATTGCCACGGGCTTTTCTCCACAGCTCCGCCCACCCAGAATCAACTGTATTAATCTCAATAGCAATCGCTGCCTTTACAAATCTTAACATAATGGCTAGCACTACGGATGCTTCTAGATTTCATCCGGTGCAGCTTTGTGGTGAATTCTTTATGGCACCATCATGGTAGATTGAATCCGTAATCCTGTGATAGATTAGACAGTAGACGGAATAATAATAATTGATATAATAGAAGCTCTTTTGCTGAGATACATGCACTTGTCAATTAACAAAAAGAAAAGAATAGTAGTTATTGGTGGTGTTGCAGCAGGAACTAGTGCAGCATCAAAAGCAAAAAGAATTGATCCTAGCGCAGATGTGAAAATAATCCAAGAAGAGAGTGTAGTTTCATATGGTGCATGCGGGATTCCTTATGTTATAGAAGGCATAATCAATAATTTCGAAGAATTAGTCGAACGTCCTCCAGAGGTATTCAAAAGCAAATATGGTATAGATATAATCATAAACACACGTGCACATAAAATAGACAGATTTAGAAAACAAGTGCATACAACAGATTTACAAAGTGGCAAAGAATTAATATTTGATTATGATTCCTTGGTAGTAGCGACAGGTGCTAGAGCAGCTGTTCCCGACATCAAGGGTATTAATCAAGAAGGTGTATTTCTTATAAGAAATTATGCTGATGGAGTGAGAATCAATAACTCCACAATAACAAAAAGTGCTCATTCATGCATAATTGCTGGTGCAGGTCTTATAGGCCTTGAGATGGTGGAGGCATTTAAGAAGAGAGGTTCAACACTCAGAAGAGGTATAGATGTAACATTAGTCGAAATGGCTGACCATGTTCTTCCTACTATGCTTGACAAGAATATGGCAAAAATTGTTGAAAGAGAGTTGGAAGATAACGGTGTAAGAATCATTCTAGGCGAACGGGTAGAAGAGATACTAGGTGTAGATGGACAGGTTAATGGTATAAAGACCAATACTAAACGTGAGAGAAACACCGATTTTATAGTTCTTGGTACGGGGGTAAGACCTAATTGCGAAATAGCTAGAGATGCTGGAGTAGAACTAGGACATGCACATGCTATCAAAGTAGATGAGCATATGAAGACCAATATACCAGACGTATTTGCAGCTGGTGATTGTGCAACTGCTAGAAATTATATCACAAATGATGACATGTACCTTCCTCTGGGAACCACAGCTAATAAACAAGGAAGAGTTGCAGGAGAAAATGCAGCCGGTGGAAACGCAAAGTTCAGAGGGATAGCAGGAAGTGCCATAACTAAGGTATTTGATTTGTTTATTGGTAAAACTGGATTAAGTAAGGAGGACGCACTAAGAAATGGTTTTGATCCTATTGAAGAGGTAATAGAAGACATAACTAGGGCCGGTTACTATCCTGGCAATAAACCGATTTGGATAAAAATTGTAGCCGATAGAAAGACTGGAAGAGTGCTAGGTTCACAAATTGTTGGTGGTGAGGGTGTAAAAGAGAGAATCGATTTAATTGCTTTAGCACTTCTACTTAGAGCAGACATAAGAGATTTGGCAAGCTATGATGCATGCTATGTTCCTCCAGCTTCACCCGTCTGGGAACCAGTTAATATTGCTGCATCACAGACAGCCAAGCAGTTGTGATTTAGCGTATCGATCCGTCTAAATCCGTACCGGAAACTCTGGGTCACATGATCCTTACCATCCTTACCATCCTTACTTCAATCTCAATTCACACAGCAGCTTTGGTAAATCAATCTTGTGAGGAATTGACTATGATGTGGTATTTGTTGATACTCACATAAGAGGGGACGATACGTTATGATTTTTTAGCCTTTGCGCCAGCCATAAAAACACCGTATCTTCATTTTGAAGGTTTCCATTGGCATTTGGTTACATTCATTTTTTGGTAGCCATCAAAGAATCCTTGCTTAAACAGATTTGATCCGCTTAACACGGCGTGGTATATGCAATTTTCCGCTAATGATAAACCAACTTGATAGCCATGTTTATAATCCATAGAATTGATTGATGGCGTTGAAGTTGCACCGGTAGCATTATAGTGTGAAGTTGAGCCTCTAATGTGGCTTTTTATGGGTAGTGGGCTGGTGCTATTAGTAGCTACGTATGCTGATGCAAATACATGAGGTATTGAGATCAGCGATATCAAAGATGCTGCAAAAATCCAATTGTAATATCTGTAACAGTGATTAGCTAAATACCTTTTGGACAATTTAGACGAGGCTCATATACCAGTTGAATATATTTAATGTATGCGTATATTGTCACATTTAACAGTAATTACAAAAATGCTCAATCTCCTATTCGGACCTAGCCGACAGTTAAAGTTGTATGGGGATTCATCGAAGATACAGTAATCCCATTCAATTCTAGAAATGAAGTGTGTTCGTGAAAATATTGTCAAGTTAGCCGACAGAAGCGTATATCTAGCTATTTTTGAAACAATTTTAGTCTGCCAGAACACGTACCAATACATATGCTCATACGAAAGTTTAGTTAAAATAATTTTGCGTGTAAAAATACAGTTGTACGTTATTTAGCTATAGATTATGTAGTCTCAAAATGATCTACAACATAAACTAAACTGAGACCGATTAACAATCAAAACCGTAGTGATCGATGTAGTTACATAAACTTCTTGTTTAGGTAACTATCGAGGTTCTCTTCATTGTTCAGATCTAATCCTTCCTTTTGCATCTCTGAAACGATGAACTGGACCAGTTCAATTTCGTTATCATAGCTGAAATGTCTATCGTCTGCAATTGACATCATCTTTAGTATTCTTTGCTGACGAATGCTATTAATTAATACTCTGTGTGCCCAATCTATACTAACCTCTTCCTTTCTTAATTTCTCGAGATATTGTTTGGCTAGTAAATTACCTTTGGATGCCTCTTGTTGTATAAACTTCAGTTTGATTAATTGGCTTGGCCTAAGTTTTACTTCCTTTGCTATCCTTCTAATCATAAAATCCTCTAGATTTTTGCCTACATATAATTTCCTTAATTTCTTATCTTGTTTCCAGTACGCATAGAGATACGGACCATGTGAATTTTGACAATCAGGATTACCACATCTAATGTACTCTTGCCTTATTGTCGCATTCGGAGGAATTTCGAGCATCTTTAGTTTATCAGCTATAGGAAGCTATATTTTTTGCTGTGTTTGTACGTATGTAGTAGCAAATTTTGCAGCCCGGTAGCATAACCTACGTATTGGTCATTTTGAGTTGTTTGTGGTTGGGTAAAGATTTGAAATCTAGTACTGACAAAACCGAACGGCCTAAAGTACGTAAAGTCTAAGTATGGGTCGCGCCGTCTGATGCGGCTATCTAGCTATTTTGAGGAATTTTTGTTTTAGATAATAGCGTCCTTGTTTATGCTAGAGAATCAATCAACAAACGAGACAACATAATAAGTGGTCAGCTAACCGTAGAGAATTGTAAACTGACTTTTGCATGTCTTTCAACAAATCAGGAAATGGAACAAGAGAAAGTGTAATTCTGGAAACTAGTCGAAGAATACAATGTCTTTATACTTATATTGTGTATCTTTCGACCGAAGGTATCTTCACTATTTGGCGGCTTGTAAAGTGTTCAATCCACTATGATTTGCAACCTAGTTCTCATCGATGTAAATGTGAAGC
>JBAVTY010000686.1:0-1979 GCA_049696495.1 Candidatus Nitrosopolaris sp. | reverse complement strand
TTTCATCTACCTTATAGACAGACTGAAGGTGTAGTAAGAGCTCATGCTAAAAGCAAGGTTCCATCAATTCCTGACTACAGTACAATCCAAATACATCAAAATTAACGAACACCTCGGAAATGATATTGTTATAGCATTAGACAGTACTGGAATAAAGATAACTAACAGAGGAGAATGGCTCCCTCACAAATGGAATGTAAGAAAAGGTTATCTCAAGATACACGTAGCTGTCGATATCAAGAAAAAGAAGATTGTGTCACTTGAAGTCACAAGTGAAGAAATACATGATGGTAGTAAGTTGAAGAACTTGGTAGATAATGCTTTAGTTACTTTGAAAATAGCGATTGCAGATGGAGCGTATGATAGTAAAGAGAATTTTAGATACCTGTATGATAATAATATAGAAGCTGCGATCAAGGTAAGGAAGAACTCGTCATACAGATTTATGGGTTGTAATCCAAGGAGGAAAGTTGTACTTCAACAACTAAAGAATCTTGAAAAGCGTCAGCTATGGACAAAGGTGGATAGTTGAAAGTGTCTTCTCTTCCATGAAAAGGATGTTTGGAGAATATGTATCCGCAAGAAGATTTCCAAACATGGTCAAAGAAATGATGCTAAAAGCATCCTTGTACAATACGTTTATTCTAAGAAAATAGATTGTAAGAGAGATAGCATATAGCAGGTTCACAAGTTATGCATCCTTGTACAATACGTTTATTCTAAGAAAATAGATTGTAAGAGAGATAGCATATAGCAGGTTCACAAGTTATGCAACACTGCAGTTCGTAACACTAAAAGATTAGGGAGATTAGAAAGGCTAGCTTCTGAAATTTTAGACGTAACAAACATTGATGATCAGTCACTAAGATTGAACAAAACATATTTCAATTTGAAGGAGATTGTGTTAGATCTTGTACAAGATCATAGAAGGCAGCTAGAGAAAAGTAATGGGAATACGAAGCTATTGTGCGAGTTTATACTATTATATAGCTTTAAGGTAGCTCTTACCAGCACGTGGAAGCATTTTCAGATTTCCAGGAAGCTTTAGAATGCTTTGCACAAGGAAGTGGTTCACACTTCGATTTAGTAATTTTGGATTTAAGAATGCCTGGCCTTAATGGACTCGAACTATATTCTAGATTGAAAGCAATCAATATAGATGTCAAAATATTATTTTTATCTGCTCTGGACGTAGTACCGGGACTTGTAAGCATTCTCCCCGACATAAAGCAAGATGATATACTAAGAAAGCCTGTTACAACGGAAGATTTTATAAATGCTGTAAAAAAGAAACGTCACGTCAACCGAAAATAGTAGACCCTCTGATTGCGACGTACGAACTAAACTATTAAAAGGGAAAGATGATAGCTCCAGGTATTTACTCAGACGACATAATTGCTAACGACAGGTTTAGCAAATACTTTGATAGCTTGTTAGGGAAATATGCAGCCAAGACGCTATTTGTAAGGCATTGGCTTTGTTTTGCCACATTGCAAAACAAAGTTTCCAGCGGGGCGTATGTTAATAGAGGAATTTCAAACTGCAAAGTCAGAGGATGGAAAAAGTGCAGGCACGTATCTTATGTTTAGCTGTCCTGAATGTGATATATCTAAATAATTTATCGCGCTATTATGTTTACCAGACCATTATCCCGCTATAGCCACAGAGGTCAAAGCTGTGGCTATGGATTCTATATATTTAATTGTGGGATGACCTGAAGAAAGTACCGGTTAGCATCTAATCCAACTGCTTTGAAATTTTGATAAAATCGCATAGGCGTAGGCGATCATAATAGCTGCTGACGCTGTTCCTTTACCGGTAAGAGGATACCAGAAGGCAGCTGCAATAGTACTGCTATCGGTATTGATCTATCAAATCATGGTCTACTACAATTGTATAACAGGTAACAAACAACCAAAAGCGATAAAACACATGCTAGGGAGCTAATCAAACAGAAAATTAATTTAAAAATGGAGACA
>JBAVTY010000685.1:0-3466 GCA_049696495.1 Candidatus Nitrosopolaris sp. | reverse complement strand
ATCAGACCTGACTTGCTGCATTACCACCTACAGTAAAGAATGTCTTTTTCTCTCCATTTCAAGAACATGGTTTTTGCTTGTCCAGGCGGTCCAACTAACAGGATATGTACTGGTTCCTTAGAGTCTAGTGATCTGGCAAAAGTGCGCTTAATCCCATCATAGCCAATTATCTTATCAAACATCCTGGCACTTTCGGCCATGTCCCTCCTAAAACCATGTACTCGATTTCTTGTTAGCAGGCTTGATAACAACTGTCTGATCATTTCAGATATCGCTTCCTTTGAGTTATAACCAGGAACACAGATGTCTTCCCGTAGGTTATTTCAGGATGTTCAGGTCCCCCATGACGCAGCATCCAATCTAGATTTTGTTGCATGCCTATTGTATGGTATACACAGTAATTTAAGACTTGTGGTATACTATGTGGTATTAAGGCAATGGCATAGTATACCATGCCTTAATACGTAGTATTATGCTGCTATATATACGATTTAGGGTATGGGAGAAACCACTACGTTAGCTTTGAACGCACCAAACAAGGCGTCGCTTAGGACCACTATTCCTATGTTCATTGTAAAGCAATGGGGTTTGAAATCAGGCGATCAATTGGATTGGTCATTTTCCTTATCGAATAATGAAATGGTTGTAGTAGTTAGAAAAGCGCGGCAATTTAATACAAAGACCACTACTACTGCCGGTGATTTACACAAGGAAATGACTAAAAAAGAGAGATCAGGAAAAACAAGAAGCCAGAGAGGGTAATAAAACATGATCATAATATTACAATATATTGTTTGAATTCAGAACTTGATCTACTTAGCTGGTGCCAAAGCTGCAACCGAATTCTACATTTAGATTTATTTCAAGTTCAAGGACCAACTGCAACTGATGAGCTTGTTTATTGGCACGTCTAGGTATAAAGCCAAAAAGTAGGTATAAAAAACGTCAGGAGTAAACTATACATTCATTTGTTACAAAAGAACTGATGCCATCTATGAGTCAACCCTCAAAAGAATGATGTTTTAGCAAATATCTCTTTTTCATTATGTATATCTTTAGTTGTGTTGCCAACCTAATTGCGGCAGCGTGGATTGCCGTGGAACATAGATAAGTGGAGCGACACATTTGGTCAAGTCTATATTACAGCCAGGTATATCTCGTCGCTGAACCATTATAAGGAAACTTGAAAACCGACAGGACTTGAGGAGTGAGATGGAAGCACACAATTCATTAATACTCCTGCTTATGAGTTGCATGCCTTTCGGCGGGACGCAGGAAGTTATCACACGATACTAAGCAAAAGAGAATTGTCATCAAGGATTCGAATTGTATTTTTTCCGTAAGGCCTCAAGTTCTTCTAAATATCTCCTCAAATGTTCGGATTCTCTGAGCTTGTCCTGCATTGCACATAGTATCGCATTTTCTTCTAGTGCTACATCCGATATAAAACCGTCATAATTTTTTAGTTTCGACATATTCTTTTCATATTCTGGCTTAAGGATGTCTTTAATTTCTCTGTGTACAAAGTCTATCGTAGCTTGGAGTTCGAGTGGAGTAATATGTTCTGGGACATATATTGAACGTCTGTAATCTTTTGATGAAAAGAGCTCATCTAGTTTTTTAATGACGACCTCTTGCCAAAATCTCTCAGCACCAACATACGCCAAGACATTGTCAATTTCTGCGCGTCTACCGCATTTACCACTATTCAGAAAATTCCAATCTTTTTCAGAAATAAATCCATCTAGATATAGCCTTTCAACTGCATCAGCATGTTTGTTGATTCGCTCTGACAGATCTTCTGCAACTTCAGATATATGTATCCCGAGTTCTTGTATTGTATCTAAAGTTATTCCTATTCTAGATATGTTCAAGACCTTGCCTGCTATGAGTAGACCAGACATATCCAGATCAGTTAGTATTGCTATGTTACCTCCTGCATTAGAGGTCAATTCACAGAATTTCTTGGCATTGTCAGTTAGAAATCCCCTCGTATAACAAAGAGCAAAGCCATACTTATCTGCATGTGGTATTAATAATTCAACAACTCCTTCTTTTTCTATTATGAGAATGTCGGCACCCTTCTTTTTTATCTCTCCAAGTTGCTCAAGGGATACTTCATATATGCCACCCTTAAAATATAATTGAGCACGAGTTGCCTCATATATTCCTAAATCTTCACGCTTAACACCCAGTCTATTGCATATTGTTCTTACTAGACCTTGTAAATATTTACGACTAAGATGTCCCAGTCCATTCTTTTCTAAGATAGGCCTTATGCGATAGACAGGTGTGCTCGTATTCCATCTATCTGTATTCTTAAGTTCAGGATTATTTAGCACCTGAATATGTCGTTTTTTTAGAAAATCCGTAAATATCTCTATGGCTCTTTGCTGATCTGATCTGGCATTATTATCAGTAGGAGCACTGGTACCACCCGAACACATTTTGTACAGCGTCTTTGCAATACTCTTGGAAAATGGTTTTAGATTTATATGCGACTTGCCATAATCTGTGTATTCTATTTTAGGTGACCATAAATTTACAATTATGATGCTCCCTGGTTTTTTACATTTTTGTATATTATCAGAGTAACCGTATTTTTCTGAGCTCCATAACGTGATGTGCAACATTTTGCTTACCACTCTTAGAGCTCCAAATAAGCTCATCACCTTGTAGAAATGAATAGTAGTGTCTTGGTGATCCGTTGATACCTTCGCAATAAAATAGATTCCAGGAAGGGCCTGATGTATGTACAACTGCAACTTCTACTAAAAATGGAAATTGAATATGTACTGTTGATAACGGTCCTTCAGGAGTATTATTATCTTCAGATGAATTATAGCACCCAAGCTGTTTTAGTAACATTGTACCCAAGCTGTTTTAGTCGTGCCGCTAATGCTTTTTCTCTATCTTTAGTATCAAATGGTACAAGATCCTTTTTTGATTTAACAGATAGACTGGGTGGAGGCATTGCATTATGTAGCCTTTCATAAATATCATGAATCTTACTTGTACCTTCTTTTTTTAACTGTCCTATAGATATAAGCAAATCATTATCTTTTCTGAGATTGCTGCCCTCTCTAAAATTATTGAGAAGGACGTCATAGACTTTTAAATTGTCATCTGTAATGCTGTATATCAGATTTTCAAAGCTATGCAAGTCGTAGGAATAGATGCTACTTTTTTTATGGGCATGTGTTAACAACCTATGAGTTGCTGCGAGATTCGTGTTTGATATTGAAGGCGAATCATCGGCATTGACAACACTAAAGTGAAATCCAATGTGTCGATTAAGCAACGCATATTTGACAAGAACAAGGAATAGGACATCAGGATTTACTATCTCTGACAGTTTGGGATCGGGGTTGTTGCTTAATACGTTTTAATCAAATGTAAATAGGATTTCACGGTTTTCGATTTAGCTTAGAAGGGGTATGCATCCCCTTATTGACTTGCAATCGTA
>JBAVTY010000684.1:0-2691 GCA_049696495.1 Candidatus Nitrosopolaris sp. | reverse complement strand
GTCAGACGTATGTGCAAATAGGTTCTATCAATACATTGAAGAACTAAAAGACCAGGTATCCGAGTACCTTGACAAACAATTTGGAAGATGGTGCTAAAATGACATTTGCTATGACACTTGACTTAGTCTATAACGGATAAGCTTTTTTTCTATAAGACACAAGAGAAAGATACGAGAACTCAACTCATGTAAGGGTTGATTGGAAACCCCGATAGCAGATGTGATCGCCCGAACCTCTTTCTCCTACATGACGCCGTGGGGCCACACCATCAACCTATCATAATCGCAAAAATTTTAAGACAAATTTGGTTTAATTTAAAGAATATCACCTACGTCATATTCTTTATAGAAACAAAAAATTGATCCAACCATAGAAGTATTATTCCATCAAATAGAGATTGTAAAGCTGTCCAGTTTGTCTATTGGTATACTTCCAATCTTGAATGCGATCCTTTAAGGAGATCTTCTTAAATCTCGTTTTGAGAGTTGGATGGAGCAAGTTGTAAACATCTTCCCCTATTGTGATTCTATCAGGATCGGTGATTGAAGTTATTTTTGCAGCTATGCTCATACAGTAACTCAGAATATCAATTAGAGAACTTTTATGATGTCCATATTGGACAATTGTGTTTTCACCCTCATCTATAGCTATCTTTATACTGAGTTCAGGGTAATCATACTGGTTCAATATGGGATTGATTCCATTCCTGACTACTGTGATCATTGATTGAGCACAATAGATAGCATTATCACAAGCGAGCAATTTGTTATAGCTTGATGGGAAGAAGGCAATTACTGCGTCGCCGACGTACTTTAACACGTACCCCTTATGACTTTGTATTACCGAAGACATCTCATACGTGAACGCTCTGATTATACTGACTAGCTTATCAATAGGCAAAGTCATACTCATATTAGTTGAGCCCACTAAATCCACGTACATAATTACAAGTGGGATTTTTGAATTTATGTGATTCAGGAGAAACGCCTGGGCAGGTTCCAAATTTGCATCGTACAGATAACGCCTTTTCAAAGCTCTCCACATTCTGTCTTGAGTTTGAGCTACGAGTGTTTCTGCATCAACCGTTACCTGTTGCGGTTCTCTAGAATTGCCATAACTACCGTTACTACTGGCCATTATCGTATCCCTCATCGAA
Source organism: Candidatus Nitrosopolaris sp. (assembly GCA_049696495.1). Taxonomy (GTDB): domain Archaea; phylum Thermoproteota; class Nitrososphaeria; order Nitrososphaerales; family Nitrososphaeraceae; genus Nitrosopolaris. The sequence continues at coordinate 1,534 of JBAVTY010000684.1, read as the reverse complement.
TTAATAGCATTAGATTGTTTATTCGGGCTCTTTTTTCTATCTTCATTTGACATGTTGTCATTTTTACCGTTCTCTCCTACAGAATGCAATTAATATGATCAACAGCTATGGTCGATATCGAGGATTTAAACCCAATCCCCTGAATACCGCTTGATATGTCCATTAATGACCGGTTCAAGGAGGAAATTCATAGAAAAACAAGTTTATGGCATTGATTCAAAATTCCAAGTGTCACAGGTCTTTTGAATCGAGAGCCTTGCTATATTCTGGACCCTACTTGTCGAGTGTTTACTTTTGAAACTTTTCGGCCTTTTCAGTGGTTTCATGAAATAGCCGTCCCAATTCACGGGGTCAACTTTTGTTATTGTTGACGACTGCCTTCTGAAAAGGTTCTGTTAGTAGCACGATCGTTAATGCATTATCATAAGTAAGAAAATCAAGCAAAATTATCGCAGATAGAGCGACGTTCATTCGTAAATTGTAAGAGATGTCATATAGCTGCGGATTTATATGGTAAAACTGGATACAGATCTTTGAGCCCGGTATAAACTGGGCCAACAGCGATATCTCGTCTAAAAATGGATTTGTAGGTGCTGGTCTGAGACAAATTTGACCTAAATTGTATCTCGCAACCCAAGGTCGGCAGGAAGGTTTTTAAGGATGTTAATTTTAAAAAAGATCGTAGCTATCGGCAGATATCATAACACTGACATGTTTTCTATCTATTATCGGATAATTATCAGTAATATTCCCCTAGCGACATTGTATGCGCTTTCAGACACTGTCCTGACCTTGGATGTCTCGGTTTATGTACAGGATTGTTTGTCCACGTAATGCGTTTACAAACCTTGCTTCGAAATACTTTATTCGTTCCAGATCTTGTTTTACTCTAAGAATCATAATGCGTCAATCTCCTGTAAATAATTAACTCCCCAGTTAACTGTATGGTACTATTTTCTACGGACTACCACTAAAATGACATGCCTTTAGTCAAACCATAATCCGTGGATGAAATCAGACTACCCTCAGAATTTTAAGGATCTTCATTATTTCTTGATGGACTTGCTCCCTACTTTTTTCACCATTGATTATTTTCCATTTGAATTGTTTTGCAAGTTTGCGATAATTCTTATTTACTTCTAAAAGCAATTTCTGGTTTTTTTCAAATGAGTCCAGATCTCCCTCTGTTGAACGGTCAGTCGGTACGGTAGAACTAACGTCTAGGACTATAACTATATCTTCTTTGGGTAAACCCTTTTCCAAGTTAGCTAGCCAGTTAATATTGAGGCCATTTGAGACGCCGTAAACAAGATTTGATTGGTAATATCTGTTCATTATCACTATCGAGCCCTTCTCTATCATACTTTCTATCTCCCTTTTCCTTTCCCACCTGTTGGCTGAGAGAAGCGGGGTTGTTGCGTAATTAGCTTTAATCCATCGAATATGGTTTCACACTTCTCAATTTAGCTTAGAAGTCGTATACACTGCCCGCAATTGGGCGTCAAGTACAAGAACCGTTGAATTAGGCAACAAC
>JBAVTY010000683.1:0-2081 GCA_049696495.1 Candidatus Nitrosopolaris sp. | reverse complement strand
ACTTCTCTTTTGACCCAGTCTAACTTTTGCGTCATGTCGTTGTTTATATATTGACATTAGTACAAGTATCAAAATAAATGGTATCAATATCCGCTATTTGTATCCGCATTTATCACAGCATTGAAGTATCAGATGAGTTCAACCATAAATTTGAGAGCACTTCGAATGCGTCAACAGAGTACGAAAAAGCAGAAGACGTAAAGTGTTTTATTCAAAAACTATTGATATAGAGGAGTTAGTAAAACGAATTCATGGGTCTAGGTTTCTTGGTTGCATATGACTCGGTCAAAGAGGAGAACTGTTAAAGATTCTTGTGTTAAGCTAATTTGTCGGCGCTCGCAGCCCGACAGCTCTTTCTTACCGGGCACAAGCGGCCCGGGACAGATGACGACCCTAGGATCATCAAGGAGACAAGACAGTACATTCGCGACTTCGACAAGCTAGCTGAATCAACAGACACCGCTAGAGAGATCTACGACCAGATGCTCAAGCTTTATCCTGACTGGCTCGATCCCCATGTTCTTTGGCTCGGAGCGCGAGCGGCAAAAGGTGAGGGTACCCCTTGATTTGATAGAGGCTAGACATCACTGGCATATAGACGACTTTACATTTATACGACATCTGTCGCAGACTTTTATAAAAAAATAATGATACTCTTATGTCTGCACGGTTAAACTATTGGATAACGGTTGCGACTTTGGCGAACTTGGTGTTACAAACACCCAAATCAACGCATATTCGAAGTCACAAGCACTTTGGCATGCATATTAATTGCTGGCCAATATTGGGTTACTTAGATAGTAGATTCGTTCGTAGGCTACAAAGAATCATGTTTTTCAGGTTGGTTGACCCATGGCTGAAAAAGCGATTCTCCTTGGCCTTCGGTGCACGTGCTACGGTAATCGTCGTCCAATGGAGTGCTTGTTGATCAGACGGATGTTATTTTTACGTAGTAAATGAAACGTCCATTTCCACCGGTTTATGGAGAGTGTGACATTATCATGTATGCATTGAGATATTTGATTAATATCCATTTTTCCAATGGGAAGGAGTGGACTGGAAATACTCTGGATATATCTTGTGGTTTGCGTGTAATCATGACGAATTACTGATACTATTCGGAGTCTCTCAAATGTTTCTGGTCTGGTACATTTACCACAAATCCAACCAAGCTCAAAAATAACCCCATCCATACGATCTTCCTGGTGAAAAAGCGCGAAAAATAACAGTGGTTCATGCTTTTTCAAGATGTTACCAAATTTCTCGACTAAATAATGTTCATCATCTTTTATGTCTTCCTTACTAGACATTATTAATCAGCTACTGAAAATCTAATTTTCCTGGGATAGTAAAGGTTTTAAAATGTTGCCGTGAGCTGTTATCGAGATCCTGCCATCCAGGTAAAGAGTGATTACGCCAAGCTGTGCTAATTTATATAATTCGGAATTAGTGACATATTTCATAGAGTTAGATCTTCTAACTTCGTTTACTTTTTCCAAATGTTCGAGAAAGGTAACAATTTTTCGATAATTCTTTTCTTTACGAATTTCTCTTTCTGTGTCTAACACCGACTTAATGCTAGGCAATTCGACTTTTTCAATTTCAGGACAAATAGATTCCAATCTCTCGGTAGCGAAATAATGCGCACACAAACCTTTAGAATTCTTTTCTTTTTTAATCTTAAGTAGTCTATTATCTCGAAGATATTCCAGGCAAAATTCTATCAATCGATAGAACTTGTTGCCGCCTGTCCCCGTCTTCATCATTTCCTTATCGTATGCACCAAGCGGCAAGATCTTATCATCAATTACGGCGCCATTAAAACTACTGTTTTCCTTTTCGCAAAGATACTTACATATCGGCGCATTCCATACTGTAACGTCATTATCATTAAAGGGCGCTGGTATCGATTTTCCAAATACTGGCAATACTTTCTTTCATAGGTTAGGACTGTATGGAATGCTTTTTCTGATGAAAATAGACTAGTCCTTTCGGATTTTGTGGAAGAATATGAAACACCTGAACAATACGTTCAGTCGCATATTGATCTCATCAAAGAGGCGTCAAAGAATTATAACGTA
>JBAVTY010000682.1:0-2199 GCA_049696495.1 Candidatus Nitrosopolaris sp. | reverse complement strand
TCTTTCGTTAGGATTCATGTATGGCGCCTTTTTAGGTAGGTGAATTATAGTCAGCCAATCTTTCTGTGTATTAACATAATCTCTTACCATTTGGTTTACATGGTATGAAGCATTATCCCATATGAGTTCACTTAGATTTAGAAACATGAGATTAGTACACTTAACACTTAACATTTGCTTTCTATGATGCCCCGTCATTTCTCTTTTTTACTAGCTGTTACACTAGCTATAATTAACTGTTGTACTTACACACATTGGTAACAAATTCACTTACACACATAGGTTCGCTGGAACTGGAACTAGCGCAAATGCAAATGGTGTGTGTATTCAGTTGGATCGCAGAGGGAGGGAAAATCATGTCCTCTCTATACTTCCATAAAACTAACAATGTGTCTAATAAATAAGCTATGTACTTTTCAAATACAGCAGCCATGTTGATGATGTCTTGTTCGGTTACTCCACTTTGAGTTAGTTTTACTAACTTGGGGCCAACCAACGGTAATGATAATAATCCTGTACGTAGCATAACCTGTTCTTGATTTAGCTTGTTGACTTCATTTCGTAAGCCTTCTACCGTAGACTCGAATCCTAGTTTGTTATTGTATTGGCGTTCAACATCTGACAAAAATTTCGTTGCGGCTTCACTTAGAGGTATATTATTTTCACGCGCAATCGCATTAACGGTAGTGCAAAGAAATTGCAATTGATTAAGACCAAACCCCATAATCTCAAGGTCATGATATTTAGATAGTACTTGATTATGCGTAGCTATCAATGCTTCAAGTGTAGAACATCGTCGTTTGAGGTCTTTGTTTCTGTTTTCCCAAGACGGTGTAGTTTCTTGAAGATATTTGCGATGCAGCCTTAGACCTTCTAAATCTGAAAATTCATTTATAACCTTTTCAACATTGTAATCATATTGTTTAAGATGATTAACTAATTTTGCTAATTTCTGAATATCATCGACGGATATCCCATACTTTCTCAATTCTTCTCTAAGTTCAGAATACCATTTTAATCCAGAACTTGTCATTCTTTCATCTTGTAGTGCTATATCGCGAAGAGACTCTGAATCTCGATTTCCTGTTCAATAGATACATATTCGTCTTTTGCAGTTGTTGCAGTAGTCTTTTTGACTTTGTAAGATGAAGACCACTTTTTCTAATATATAGTGAATAACCACTGGGAGAGGGACAGTGTACGAAGATATTCGATGGACGGAATTGAAGCAGATTTTCGATGACCGATTTTGTAATCACAAATGTTTTTACACTTTGTAATCATTCGTATGTATAGATAGGATTACATACGAATCGAACGGCATTCCATTGTATTACATTTCCTTTGCTCTATCGGCGATTCCCTTTACGAGAATATTTGGAGGAATGATATGAGTGGTAGTAATAACTGATACACTAAGAACAACTAACCATAGGATTCTTAAATCTGATATATCGTGTAGTGATATAACGGATGATAAATGATACGCCCAGGAATTGTACAAATTGTTTGAACAATACCGCATTAAAGACAGCAAAACGATAGTTTTTTTGTGGAAAAATAACCAACTTAATTGCGCCATCAGGATACTTCCGAATGCGAGATGTTCCCTATCGTGACACAGTGGACAATCTTTGTCTTTCCTTCGTTCCAAGTCAAAAACGACTCCGCAATTTCTGCAAATCCGTATATTGCTCACGCTCTTTCTCCTGTACCTATTTTTGTCTTTAGCTCCAGGTTGCTGTCATATGAAAGAATATTATTGTAGTTTGATTATTTCGTCCCATGATCCAGTTGCTGATAACATCTAGTATTTGCTAGTATTTCCAGATTCAAATTGTATTATATCTCCAGCTGATATTTGGTAATCTGTTTAAGTACTGAGAAAACTAGGTCCTGCGACTATGCTCTTGGCTTCCTTTTCAAGTGGCTTATTGTGATATTTTTGCAGTGCATCGACTAATTCCAATCTGCTAATTTCTTCCACCAGGTTGGTCAAGTCCATAATCGTCGAATTTCGTCTGTAGACTGCCATGATAAGAGAGTCACTTCATGGATGTTTATCCTACCAATTCACCACCGATAGTAAATTTTTCGAATATTCCCATCCCTAATTTTTGACTAGATGTTATTCCTCTTTACTCTTGTAATCCTTAAGGCTAGGCATCTCATTTGAATTTTCATTTGATGGTTTGTCAT
>JBAVTY010000681.1:0-35948 GCA_049696495.1 Candidatus Nitrosopolaris sp. | reverse complement strand
ATACCTGCTATCTTTTCAGCACGTTCCATCGCCTTTGTACTAATATCGTATCCATATGTGTCAAATCCTCTTTCTTTCACATACTTTGCCACAGGAAATCCTAGCTGTCCTAGACCAACAATTAGTATTTTATTGAACCTAGCTAGTGTATATGGTTGCACTTCATTAATCTTATGCAAATAACCCATAATATCCGGGAGGTTTGATTATTAAAGAATTAAGAATCAAAAGACGATAAGTAATTCAGTATTAAAATTTATGTTTGGTGACTATAGAAGCAATGAACTGTGAGATAATAAATAATGGTGATTTTTCCTAAATATCGCAATTTTCAGCGTATCTGCCTAGCAAAAATCCTCTACAAAAATTATTATTCCAACAGCTATACCTGCATTATAGCAATTTGCTCAATAAAATCAGGGAATTATTGAATCCAATTCTAGAAAAGATCGGTACGATCTTCGCTTCAACTGGAATATCCGCGAATGGTTGGAGTTGCTTAAGTCTCTGTGCTTTAACATTAGCTGGGATCACATATGCAACGGCGTCATTTACCGCAAATTTGGGATGGTTTTATTTACCTGCGATGGGCAGCTTCCTGCTCCTGATCGGTGGTTTTTTTGACATAGTAGACGGGAGTGTCGCGAGGACGACAAAACATTCGACCCAGAAAGGATCGTTTCTTGATTCCACAGGCGACAGGATATCGGAATCTGTGATATTCATCGGCATCGCCCTAGGGAACCTTGCGGAACCGATATGGTGCATGGTAGCATTGTCTTTGTCATTCCTCGTGAGCTATGTGAGAGCCAAAGCCGAATCACTTGGGGTCGAGTTGGCGGGGTTAGGAGTTGGCGAAAGAGCTGAACGATTACTAATACTTGCAATCGTAAGTTTAGTACCAATCGCCAATGCAATGGAGTGGGCAATTATTATCGTCTCGTTGGTTGCAGGTTGTACAGTTGTTCACAGAATGGTTGCAACATCAAAAAAGTTATCGCAGTTTGCCAGTCGTACGTCGATCTGACTCCGATCTCACCTTAACTACGCCCCTATGTACTGCACAAGATACGCAATAGAATTTTACATCCGTCGACGGTGCTATATATGCCCCTTGTGATTTCAGCTCCTTTGCAAGGGCAGGCTCAACCAAAGTAATCCGCCCTGTAACCTTTTTCGCTTTGTCGCGAGGCACCATCGCTCCACATTGACTGCAATGGACAGTCCCAGAGCTACCCTTTCCACCCTTTGTCCTGCCCCTGCTAGCTCGTTTCTTTGGCATAGGTAAGGAATGATTTTTTCTATCCTTTAAATCTTATGATAATCAAAACCTAAGGCTACCCTTTAAGTTGCATACGCCCGTGATCCTTGTAGGAACAATTAAGATACGAGCAATTATGCTGGTGATTTCAACATTTTCGAGATAGCCAATATTGAGTGCTCAAAGGAGCCCTAGTATAACAAAATTGATAATACCAATATATCACGATTATTCCAGCACCTTATCAATTTTTAGTTTGGCTTTCGTGCTCAAAAAGTATGCACTATTGAAATCAAGAATTGTTGTGCGAAATATGTCAAACAAACTCTGCTCGCTCATAAGAGCCCAAGATTTTGATGAATGCAGCTCTCATTTTAATTGATTCCACTGCTTCATAAATGATTTTATCATCAATATGACCTTCAAAGTCAACGTAAAAGTTATATTCCCAAGGTTTTTCCTTGGTGGGCCGCGATTCAATCTTGGTAAGATTAATTTTTCGATCTGCGAATACCTCCAAAATACTGTAAAGCGCACCAGGTATATGTTTAACAGAAAATATCATGGATGTACCATCATGACCAGTCGATTTCGTTGTCGTTTTTGATATTATTAGAAATCTTGTAAAATTGTTTTTATTGTCCTCGATTCCCTCTTCTAGAATATCCATGTTATATAACTGTGCTGCTCTCCTACTAGCAATTGCAGCCACCTTCATATTTTTTTTTTTTTGATCATTTTTACAGCACCGGCCGTATCGTAGGCTGCAACAGCTGTCAGTTTTCTTTCTTGCAAATAACGTCTGCATTGTGCAAGAGCTTGCGGATGTGAATATACTGAGCTAATATTCGAACCTTCGCCCTTGTTAACGATAAGGCAATGTCTAACCCTTTGGTAGATTTCACCCGATACTAAAGAATGCGAATATAGTAGCAGATCATATGTTTCATTTACACTACCTTCGATTGAGTTTTCAACAGGAACTACGCCAAAATCTACCTCGCCGTGCCTTAAGGCATCAAATACCTCCTGGAGAGACTTCATTGGTACAATATTTGAGTTTCGAAAGTATTGCATTGTTGCCATTTCACTGTAAGCACCGTGTTCGCCCTGAAACGCAACCCGTTCACCTTTGCTAGCAAATTTATCTACCATTTCGATGAATTAAACTAAACGTATCTTTCCCATAATCAATTGTCAATTTGCGGTCCTCGTTTACACCGCATTCAATACATTTGATGTTGTTGTTGTTCACTCGTACCGTATCCCCACCACAATTGAAACATAGAGTGTAGATGACTCCAAACTCCTTTTCGTCGATCGTTATATGGATCGATGAATTCAATAAACTAATTACCCGTCCTCTAATAATATCGCCCACCCGGAATATAATTCGGCCTCTCCGATCTCGCTCACGGCCAGGTGCACTTATCCTAGCTGATGCTATGGCAGAAAATCCTGAAATTGACTTCTTCTGATCGATGTAAAGTATTCTTACCGACATCATACTGCCAAATAGCATTTCGATATAACCTACGACGATATCACCGATTTTCGGTAACATAGGAGCATTTATTTTTTCGATCTTCGCCAAACGTTTTTTGAAATCATAATTCCTAGTTCCAACTGCTGTAGATCTCACAGTCCCATCTGAAATATAAGTATTTTTTCCCGCCTCGAATTCCTCGATGGATGCAATTTGTTCCCCGGGCAGGATTGGCGTTCTTGTAAGCTTCCGGCTTTCCATAGAATATTTGCCTACTTTTACATAATAATAATTTATTTATATTGTGTCCGAAATCACCAGTAACTTTTAATTTTATTGAAGGCAATGCGACTCGTAGAAACCTCTTAACGTAAAAATGACAGTAGCCAGAAAAGGCTACATTCAGCGTAGATTGTACGAACGCGGTTACAATCCCCATACTATGGCTAGAAGGATAGTGGCACACAAAATAGATTCTTTATTTGTTCAAGGATCAGCATCGATCTTATAAACAACAGTTTATTTAATGAACAATAGTTTATTTAACAAACAACCTATTAACAACTTGGATGGAATCTAGGTGTGAGGTTCATAGATTGGTTTCAGTATTATCAGAATATCCGACAGCAATTTGGATATAGCACAGAAAAGGATCAACATGCAGCCAACACATTGTCCAAGATGATAAAGAAAAAATCTCTCGACATAAAGGTGCTGCAAAGGAAAATAGCTAGAAGACATGTTATGGTAATAGGTGCTGGAGATAGTTTAATCCAAAATATCAAATTTATAAAGAAAAATCGAAAATTCGTCAAGATAGTAGCAGATGGCGCAACTCAAGCACTAATTGAGAACCACATCAAACCAGATGTCGTTGTTACCGATTTGGACGGTGACACCTCTTTTCTGCGAAAGGCAGAGCGAGTCGGAGCAATCATTGTAGTGCATAGTCATGGAGATAATATTGAAGAGTTAAAGAAAATTGTTCCGACGTTGAGGCGCGTTATCGGAACTACTCAGGTTATGCCTGTTGAAAACGTCTATAATTTTGGCGGCTTTACTGATGGTGATCGATGTGTATTTTTAGCAGATGAATTCGGAGCCGAAGAAATTGTTCTTGTAGGAATGGAGTTCGGTGATCGTATTGGCAAGCACTCGAAGAAGGTAGTAAAAAATATTCAATTAAAGAGGGATAAAATGAAAGTTGGTAAACGGCTTCTAGAAATGCTTGCTAAACGATCTCGTTCGCGATTGTTCGACACATCTCGAAAACCCATTAGGGGATTTACTTCCCCATCAGTATAATTAGTCGTCAATGTAGTCTGACATGATCCTTGCAGTTCTAGAGTGTTGTTTAAACACACTTCTGACAATTATCCGCTCTCGCTGTGAAAAACTATTATAGCTTCTTTGGCAAATTGCTTGCAATGTCCAACTATTCTGAAGAGGACGTCAGACGCGCTGCCGATATCCGAGAATGGCTAACTAAGCAAGTCGCTGATAAACAGGAGGAAATTGAAAGGCTACGTACCATGTTGTTGCTTGTAGATTTGCTGTTGAAAAGAGGCAGCTTCAAAACTGCTTCCAGTTTCGAATCAGCCACCTCTTCATCTCTAACACTAAAGCCATCTGATCAATCTTCAATTACTGCTGGTTACCCGCAGACTCGAGAAGCCGCGAGTAGTGATAATGATACCATGCGAGAATTTGTTGTTCCATCAACCGAACAACAGGTTAAAACATTATCAAGTCTCACGGAAGTTAGACATCTTAGACGTGTTAAAGATAACCTCTTGCTCGCCACTGCAACCTTAACCCCGACCAGAGTGGAAATCACGCCTGCCGATGGAATTAAACTTAACGTAAATACCCAGCCATTTAAGTCATTCTTTTTGAATAGAATATTAGAAGGAATGAAAGCCCGGGATGTTGAAAAGATAAACCGTGGAGATATGAAAGAATCTGAATCTTTGGATTATCAGATTGAAGAGAGAAATGGTGCTCTAAATAAGATTATGATTAGCAACTATCGCGATAAAGAGCGCCTTAATGAGATTTTCAATACATCCACTTGGGTATTAACAAGAATGATGGAAAAGAACGATGGAAAGTAAAAAATGGATAAGATAGTGGTTTTGGATTTTGGTTCCCAATATAGCAACCTGATTTGTAGACGCATTCGAGACATAAATGTATATTGTGAACTTTTACCTTATAACACATCCATTAAAGAACTAAAACAAATTCGCCCGAACGGCATAATTTTTTCTGGTGGACCGGCAAGCGTCTATTTCAACGAATCGCCAAAACCAGATAATGAAATTTTTGAATTAGGGATTCCAATTTTGGGAATATGTTACGGACACCAACTTATAGTGGACCATTTTGGCGGAAAAGTTAGAAAAACCAGTACTAGAGAATATGGTCGTGCAGATCTGATTATTGATAATAAATGCGATCTGTTCAGCACAATTGACAATAAGATAAAATGCTGGATGAGTCATGGAGACGCTGCTGAGAATCTTCCAGAGGGTTTCGAAGTCTTGGGTCATACCGAGAACTCTTTTTCAGCTGCAATAGCAAATCGAGAAAAGAAATTCTATGGACTCCAATTTCATCCTGAGGTAGTTCACACAGAACATGGAAGCGATATACTGAAAAATTTTTCTCAAAGAATCAGCCAAGCAAGACCCACGTGGAACATGGAAAGTTTTACAGAATCATCCATTAAAGATATTCGAAGACGGGTTGGAAAAGAGAAAGTACTATGTGCGCTGAGTGGAGGCATCGATTCTACTACTGTTGCAACATTACTTGAAAAAGCTATAGGCAAAAATCTAAAGTGTGTTTTTGTTAATCACGGGTTGCTACGAGAATGCGAAGATGCACTGGTAACCGAGCTTTTCAAGGAGTACCTGCAAACGGAAGTGATTTACGTGAATGCAGAAAATCAATTCCTTAAAAAGTTGAAGGGAGTTTGTGATCCTGAAATGAAACGCAGAATTATAGGTGAAGAGTTTGCGAAAGTGTTTATAGATGTAGTAAAAAGAGATGGACCATTCCAATGGCTAGCTCAGGGAACACTTTATCCTGACGTAATTGAGAGCGGAATATCGAAAGGACCTGCATCCGCAATCAAAACTCACCATAACGTTGGCGGAATGCCGAAATGGCTTAATTTAAAGACAATAGAACCATTAAGGACTTTGTATAAGGATGAAGTTAGGGGTGTTGCGAAATTGCTGGGAATTCCAAATGAATTTCTGCGAAGACATCCCTTCCCCGGTCCTGGCTTAGCTGTCAGAGTAATCGGAGAAGTGACTCCTGAAAAAATACGCATAGCTAGAGATGCCAGTAAAATAGTCGAAGATGAATTAAATGCTGCCGGATTATATCATAAAGTATGGCAAGCGTATGCTTCAGTGGGAGATGACAGAGCGGTGGGGGTTTTGGGCGATCAGCGTATCTATGGTCATATCGTGATAATTAAAATTGTAGAATCCATCGACGCGATGACTGCGGATTGGGCTAGGCTGCCGTACGGACTAATTGGTAAGATGAGTGATAGAATTACAAATGAAGTAGAAGATGTCTCTTGGGTTACGTATGCAATTTCAAGCAAACCGCCCGCTACGATAGAGCCACAATAAATTTCTGGAAAGGGTCTTTGTGCAATAGAACATATTGATATGTTGGTGAGCAGAGTTCTCCTAATACCACCCTAATCTAATCTTAAATTTAAGGTATAAAAATAAAAGATATCGAATTACAAGATAGATCTTGTTTCTAGTAAACTTACGAATTCTCAGAAGCCTGTATTTCAGGAAAGACATATCCCATATCTCTTGTCAGCATCATCATATAATTAAATCATCCATCGATTGAAATAATGCTAGTGGGCAACAAATCTGAATGGATGACGTAGAGCATCAGAATACTGGCTCAAAGTAAGAATTTCAAATAGCTTAAAACGATGAATATTGGTTCAATGACTAGAACAAAAAAATATCATATACACAAGCAGGTTAATTGACAAGCTTTTCTGGGCAAATATAGTATACCTTTATCCAAGGGCAGTTTTCATACACTTGTCTATGATACCAATTAACAAACCTTGGATAGGTGAGGAAGAAAAGAGTGAAGTATTGAAGGTTTTGGATGAAAATGTTCTTACATCCGCAGCAAAAGATGGCGGGAAACGAGTTCAAGACCTTGAACGTCTTCTGAAAGATTACCTAAATGTCAAAAACGTTGTGAGTGTTAATTCTGGAACCGCTGCGTTGTATTCTGCATTACTTGCTATGGGGATTGGTCAAGGTGATGAAGTACTGCTGCCGTCATTCACATTTGTTGCAACTGCAAATTCTGTTGTCGCGGCCGGTGCGAAGCCTGTATTCGTAGACATCAACAGGGAAGACTATACTATCGATATCACCGACTTGAAGACAAAAATTACAAAAAAGTCAAAAGCTATCATACCTGTACATCTATATGGTCACCCGGCTGATATGGATGAAATTTCAGAGGTTGCGTATGCACACTCAATAGATATAATTGAAGATGCCTGCCAGTCACTTGGCTCTCTATATAAAAACACGCAAACAGGAACACTCGGAAAACTCGGCTGCTTTAGCTTCTATGCTAGCAAAGTATTGACGGCCGGCGAAGGCGGTGCAGTAGCAACTAATGATGATAACTTGGCAAATAACTTAAAAATGATTAGGAACCATGGAATGGTCGAAGGCTATGACACACGTGTTTTAGGCTTCAATCTTAGGCTCCCAGAACTGAGTGCTGCTGTTGCAATAGCTCAAATGGATAAATTACAAAAGATGCTGAATCTTCGGAGAAGGAACGCTAATTTATTGACGGGTTTACTTGTTCCTTTGACAAAGGAAAGGAGAATAATTATTCCACAGGAAACCGCAAAAAAAAGATTTAATTGGTATTTATTTACAGTTGCTTTTCAAAAGGACTACCTTCGAGACAACGTCCAACGGGAACTCACGGGGGCTAAAATTAGTGCTACGGTATACTATAACCCACCGGTGCACAAAACTCCCTATTATCAGAGAATAGCTTCGACGAAAAGTCTTCCTAACACGGATTGGGCGAGCGAACATGTTCTCTCACTACCCGTCCATTCTTTTGTGGGCGCAGAAGAGTTGGAGTATATTCGAAGTGTTCTTGAAAACGCGATTAGATGATTGATTTTTATTACTTAAGACGCGTAGGAACGGATGTTGCGATTAATAATTTATACAGGCAAGGGTGGCACCGGAAAAACCGTAAGCGCTTGCTCGACAGCCATAAAGCTTGCCGAGAATAAATACCGTACATTATTGATCTCTTCAGATCCGGCTCACACTTTAACCGATGCATTAATCATGCCTGATCTGGGCTATGAACCAAAGGAAATTCTCCCAAATTTGCAAGCGCTGCAGATCGACCCTCTAACGGAAATGAACAGACAATATACAACGATTCTCTCCTACATAGCATCCTTGTTTCATGCGCGAGGCATTGATGAAACATTAGCTTACGAGCTTGCCATGCTGCCCGGAATGACTCAATTATTTTCATTATTGAAAATTGAAGAAGTTGCTCGCATGAAAACATTTGACACCGTAGTTCTTGACATGGCTGCGTCAGGCGAGGCATTACGATATCTCTATTTTCCTAAATTAGTTGGTAGTATTGGAAGAAAACTTACTGGATTGGTAGGGATGTTCAGTGGCTTTGCACGAATATTTCAGCCTCTTTCGAAACTACCGACGCCTCCACAAAGTGTTATGCAAAATGAACTTGAGTTACTTGCCAGACTAGACGAACTCAATATGATCATGAGGAACCAGGACATGACGAGCATAAGACTAGTTGCCAACCCTGACACATTTAGCATAGAGAATGCGAAGAGAGCATTCATGTCTGCCAGTCTTTATGGCATAAATGTTGATCTTGCAATAATTAATAAGATAATGCCCACGGGGAGCTCAGATCTGTACTATGCTGAATGGGCAAATTTTCAAAGAATGAAGATAGAAGAGGCAAAATCAAACTTCTACCCACTGCCTGTAAAAGAGGTTAAACTACACGGCATTGAACTACGGGGGATCGAAATGTTACGAGAGAATGGTCAACTAATGTTTGAAAATCAAGATCCGGCTGATGTGCTGTTTCGCGGAAACGCATTTCGCTTTGCCACAGAAGATTCTTTATTACGAATGACAGTCAAAGTTCCTTTCACAGAGAAGGATGACTTTGATGTTGAACGTCATGGTGATCAGCTTACAATAAAGGTGAAAAATAGAGTCGGTTATTTGGTTAATACAGTACCCCTTCCTGTTGCCACTATGGGTATGAAACTTGCCAAAGCAAAGCTACAGGGCGACGAACTTATAGTATTATTTGAAAGGATTGTATGATCCATCTATTAATCGCATGAATCGCTTAAGTCAGACAACACCTTCCCGAGTAGAACATATCTATGTCCGTTCACATATGGTTTATATAATATGTAATCTCGACTAATTGACAGATAGATATGCCAATAGATCCAGACTTTCCAAAAAATAATCAAGTAATTGGTAAGCATATGCATTCCGACGGAGAACACTATCACTATGTGTGGGGACCGGGTAAAACAGCAGAGGCAGCTGAAAATGAGGAGGTAAAGGCTGCATTTACTTCCAGAGGAGAGGAAATTTCTCCAGCAGGTATACATGGGACTATGGTCGCAGTTGATTGGGACTCCTGTGTAGCAGACGGTGCGTGTATCGAGGCTTGTCCAGTACAGGTCTTTCAGTGGTACAGAACCGAGCAAGATATGCCCCCCTCGAAGATGCTGAATGAAACGAGTGCTGGAACTGGTAGCACGGTAAAAGAGGAGAGAAAAGATTACACAGATAAAGCCGATCCTATCAGGGAACACGACTGTATTTGGTGCATGGCGTGCGTCTCAGTTTGTCCGCCTCAGGCGATAAAAGTAGACCAGTCTAATCTTGAATTCCACGAAAAAGCATCAGGTACATTCAACGAAGCCCTCTCAAAAGGTAGTGCACCGCCGCCACACGCCCATTGAGCTCGGCTCTTTGGGGAGGAGGCATATTCACTATAATTCCTTTTGAATTACTCAAGTCTAGGTGCTGATCTTTATGCCCTGACTTTGATTCGTGTGAGATCCACAAAAACTCTCTCGCAATCTCAATGGGGACCATCGGAAACCAAATTATAAACATGCTATATATAATCAATCCGTGTCGATAATGAGTGCACCGACAGAACTCATATATGCGCATAATTCTTCCCGAAAATATCTCCGAGCGAATAGGTGAATTCTTAATCGGAAAACAAAACTTTCCGTTTGTCGAAGGCCATGAGCTAATGTGCATCTTGTTCCTATACGGAAAATCTAATATAGTTGACAATAATGGAAAATGGGAAGTATTGGACTTGGCAACAGAAACTGTCAATAAATTCTACCTGAAAATCGAAAGCTGCAAGAATAGTCCGAAAACAAAAATGGACACAGAATTTATACGCAGTGGATATTGTGAGAGAGAATTACAGATCAGAATAGACGACGAGCAAGCCGTTCAGGAGCGAATAGTAAACGATCCTATTATGTTATCAAATTGCTTTGTGCAGCACGTCTCTTACTATAATCAAGAATACTTTTTCCAGATTTATGGACCGCTCAAAGGACACGAGCTATTGAAGGATTTAAGAAATTATCTTGAAGGTAGAACGATAATGTTAGGTTTCAACAGAAAAAATGAGAAGTCCTTGCCATTTCAACATCCTATAATGCCATTATATGTGTGGTTAAGAGAACACGCGATTGGAAAAAAATGAATTTTTATTTGCCATGACAAATACATAGGAACTCTTTGATGGCTTCTTTGGCGTAAAAGTGTATGTGCAGTCATAACACAAATTAGACTACGGACAGAAAAATGGAAATCACTAGGTTGCAGTTTTAGGTTCAGGATCAGGATTAAGGCTACTCACGAGGCCACCTTCAAGCTAGTTGTACTAGATCTCATCTCGTCCTATGAACATTTTTAAGAATGTGTAGGAAGTTGAAAATGATTTGTACAAAGATGTCTCAATAATAGCAGGACCATCATCGGTCGATCTGGCAACAGGAATCGCGAAGCACCTAGATGCAGAATTAGTACCTGTTGATTTACGCATATTTGCTGATGGTGAGAGCAAGATCAAAGTGACGAGGGTTGAAAAAGATCATTGTGTAATAGTACAGTCGACGTATCCCCCGACAGACAGACATCTCTTGCAAGCACTGATGATGATAAAAAGATGTTCAGAGGACTCGGCAGAAGTGTACGCAGTTATGCCGTATATGGCATACTCACGCCAAGACAGAGCGTTTTTGGATGGAGAAGTGGTGAGCATGGATTTGGTAGCCAAATTGATTGAAACTGTAGGAACAAAGCGATTAATCACGGTGGACATACATAGTCCAGCTTCATTATCGTATTTTACCATTGATGCGCAAAACATCAGCGCTGTTGGTCTTTTGGCAAGATATGCCGAAGTTAAATTCAAAACAAATGCACCAATTGTAGTATCGCCAGATATGGGAGGGGCTCAAAGGGCAGTAGAATTCGCTAAGGCGTTGGGAACACAGACGATTGCCTTAACGAAAAGTCGAGACAAGGGTACAGGAGAAGTCTTTATCGAGGAAACGGAATTAGATTGCAACTTGGTCGACAGAGATTTGATTCTATTAGACGATACTATAAGCACTGGCGAAAGCGTTGTAGAAGCTTGCAGATTTCTAAAGAGGTACAAGCCCAACAAGATCTATGCAATGTGTACCCATGCGGTATTGATTGGAGACGCAACAAGAAAAGTGAAAGCCGCTGGGATAGAAGAAATTATTTCGACAAATTCGGTCCCCGGAAATACTGCGAAAGTTGACCTTGCCGGTCTTATTTCTGCTCAAATCAAGACTATTATTGACTCGAAGCACTTATAGTCATAGTACCGAAATGGACCAACGCGACCAACAGCAATTAGCGACCTTCGTAAAAAGTATATACTATTCGTGTTGAGAATAGCGTAGGGTATCTACGATAACAGTATGGTCGATATGAAGTTGATTTTTCTTGGAACTTCTGCTGCAGCTCCAACAGCAGAGCGCGGTTTATCATCAGTCGTAATAAAAAGAGGGAATGAGCTATTATTATTTGATGCCGGTGAAGGGATGCAGCGAAATTTCATAAGGGCTGGTTTAGGAATGAATAAACGAATGAAAATTTTTATAACGCATATGCACGCTGACCATTGTGTAGGCTTGCTAGGGCTCTTACAGACAATGTCTTTGCAGGGAAGAGCAATGGCAGTCGATATATATGGACAGGGAAAATTAGCTGAATTTCTCACAGAAAACATGCGAATAGTAAATTTCGGGTTATTATTCAATATTAACATGCATATAATTGATTGCGAAGGTGTTGTAGTAAAGGAGAAGGAGTACCAGATAACCTGCTGCGAAGCAAAGCATATAGTCCATTCGTTTTCCTATTGTCTCACTGAATTTGATAGACCAGGAATCTTTAAGATTGATAAGGCCAAACAATTACATATCCCAGAGGGCAATCTTTATAGTAAATTGCAGCACGGTCAGGACATCTCCTATAAAGGAGAATTAATAAGGTCCAGCCAAATAACTGGACCTGCAAGGCCTGGTAGAAAAATAGGAATATCTGGTGACACAAGACCCACAGTTAAATTACGAGACTTTTTTAGGAATTGTGATCTGCTCATATACGAATCTACGTACGGTCACGACAAATATGAAAAGGCGGTGCAAAATTTTCATTCTACAGCTAGAGAAGCAGCCATGCTGGCACGGGAATCAGAGGTAAAAAGATTATTCCTTACTCATTTCAGCGCGAGATATGAAGAAATATCTCAATTGATTAATGAAGCAAGAGCCATCCATGAAAACGTCGAAGTTGCAGAAGATCTGAAGGTAGTCGACATACCGTATAGTGAGTCTGATTGATCATAACTGTATGACGTTGGCTAGTGAATGATAGTAGGCGTCATAATAAACTGCATTTTCGGGTGTACCGAGACTATTTGATGGTTTAAATTCGCATTTCAGTTCCTCTTAGCTATTGTATTTTATTCGACAA
The DNA here is from genome assembly GCA_049696495.1 of Candidatus Nitrosopolaris sp. GTDB lineage: Archaea > Thermoproteota > Nitrososphaeria > Nitrososphaerales > Nitrososphaeraceae > Nitrosopolaris. The sequence goes on along the minus strand of JBAVTY010000681.1, from coordinate 23,035 downwards.
TGGCATGATTTCGTTTATTCCCACAACGAGAGTACTTGTGTTTAATAGAACGACTCTGTAACCAGTATGGTTGAAGAGGGTTATATCCGTAATCGTTGTTGCGCCTGACTTGGCAAGCAATCCAGAAGATATAAGAGTGGTATAATACACGCACATATACCCTGGTTTTGACAATTCTTTGACTATCTCCAATTTTGCCGGCTTGAGATTTGTCAACTCTCCAACAAGTATTTCCACTGGACTTTCGAAATTTGAATCGCAGGGAAGCTTCGCAGTCAAATGTCCGTTCATTATCTTATACGGCGTCGAGTCGTAAATATGTATGAAGTCTTTTGGAGGGAGAATCTGATGTGATAACAGAACTGTATACGAGTCCCTAACGATCGTGATTCCAGAATTAGCGTGGGCAAGGGTATTATTTTTTGAGGCGCCGTTACGAATTTGACTTATTGCAGAGGCCATTAACGATTTTGGACTGATGAGGGTACCCATTACGGATTCAATACTCTGATTAGAGAGTCCACCTTTCGTTGTAATATGTGTGCCTGACATGTCCTTTTTTTCTTGTTGTGCCATCGTGATTGGTATTGGTTCACAGGTTGGATAGACTAATATCGTCAATATTGACGATATGCTGAAGATAGTAAAAGCGAAAATTCGTATATAGTTCGCCACCTCAGATCTGCTCATGATTGAGACTGATTTTCTCTACCTAGTAAAAAAGAATATGTGTCATATTTTGTTGATAGATATTTTACTTTAAGTATTAAAATGGATCCATATCGAATGGAGAATCCTCACAAAAATCCTGGAAGGAGATTGAATTGACGGGTTGATGTTTGTTCGGCGAAAACTAGATACGTGGAAGTTTTCAGTTATGTCCAAAAGTATTGAAGTTCCAATCGTTACTTCCTTTCATATAATAAAATTAAAAATAAGGGTAAAAGCTAAGACGCGTAGAGATGTACGCAGGATCATACGAAATGCCCAGATGTAGTGCATGCAGTAAAGAAGTGCGTCCAGGCGAGCTATCAGAAAATTTTATCTGTCCTAAATGTAAAAGGGAAAAAATTTGGCGTTGTGAATGGTGCAAAGGAAAGTTAAAGAAATTTCAATGTTTTGGATGTGGCTATAAAGGTCAATAGTGATTCTTCAGCTGATGAGACCGATGAACCGTCTAATAGTTTCCTTTTGATCGGTCTGCAGCAGGTCAAAAGACTCTATAAGTTCCTTTTCTATTCCAATCCTGGCTGAAATTACCGAACGGAGTTTATGGATATCCATCGGAGTAATGTCTTCTATCAAACCGACAGTACATGCACGAACATACTCATTGACGATCTTGCATGCGAAAGATGGAGCGAATTTGTTAAGTAATAAAATCCCTTCTCGCATTACTTCATAGTTAGGAGCACCTATCGGGATCGACCGAATATAAGACTCTAACATTTTCGTTCTGCTAGGCCCTAGCTCTTCAATAGAAGAAGCAACAAGAAGCCCTGTGTCAGTCAATTCATAGAAAGGCACACCCTCCATTTGCAATGCTTTGGGACCACGCTGTAAAGGCAGTCTGCCTCCTTCTTTCACAACACCTGATGGAATCAACACTTCGTCAAGATCTCTGAAAATCCCCGAGTAGATGTTTTGCCATAAAATGCCGTGGCTGTCCGCGATAACATGGGCTATAGAAGTCCTTGTTCGCAGCTCTGGGCTCTGTTCTGTCGCAAGGTGAGCTATTATTCCTCTCTGTCTTTTTGCCTCGCCAGTGAACTTGTTGTTTCGAGTCTTGAAGGTGTCGAATATTGCGATATTATACTTCTGTGGTTTCAAGTAGCGTCGAATTCCCTACTATACACCAGACTTATGATAATATTTTAATCTGTTGGTATTGGGATACAATTCTGATCAAGCAATAACAGGTAAGAAATTCCACACACAGAATATAGTGGATTTATGATTCAGCGATCAGCAGGAAAGCTTATAACACTACACGCCAAGACATAACAAGGAAAATTTGGAAATAAAAGACGGGCTAACGTTTGACGACGTTCTCCTGGTCCCTAAAAGATCCGCGGTTACGTCAAGATCACAGACAGACCTTCGAACCCGACTTTCTACTAATATATCTCTAAATATCCCATTAATTAGCGCCAATATGGACACTGTTACAGAAGCCGGCATGGCTATTGCACTCGCAAGAGAAGGTGGTATCGGGATTGTTCACAGATTTATGACAATCGAGGATCAGGTAGATGAAATTCTGAAGGTGAAGCGTTCTGAATCAGTCGTTATCGAACAACCATATACTATCAAACAGACGGCTAGCGTAAAGGATGCAAAAAAAATGATGATGGACTATGGCGTATCAGGACTCCTAGTAGAAGAAGAAAAAAGACTTGCCGGTATCATTACGCAACGAGATATCACATTGGAAAGAAATGAGAACAGCAACGTTTCAGACCTGATGAGCAAGGATATGATTACAGCAAAGGAGGGGACTACTATAGAACAAGCCAAGGAAATCCTCCACATTCACAGGATCGAAAAACTCCCAGTTATTGATGCGACAGGCAGGATTGTTGGTCTTATAACGAGCAAAGATATCTTGAAAATGGAGCAATATCCATACGCCTCTAAAGATAAAAAGGGTAGATTACTGGTTGGAGCCGCAGTAGGAGTAAAAGGTGATTACTTGGAACGCACCGAATCGCTCCTAGAAGCCGGGTCAGATGCAATAGTCGTTGATATTGCACATGGTCACAGCGACAATGCGATTAATACGGTGCATATGATCAAAAAAGCTTTTCCATATTGCGAATTAATAGCCGGAAATATTGCGACGGCTGAAGGAACTAGAGACTTGATCAAAGCTGGTGTGGATGCAGTGAAAGTTGGAGTAGGATCCGGATCCATCTGCATTACGAGGGTAATTACAGGTTCTGGCGTTCCACAGTTAACTGCTGTAATGGATAGTATTAAAGTTGGAAAAGAGTATGACATACCAATAATCTCCGATGGCGGAATACGAACCTCTGGTGATTCAACAAAGGCACTCGCAGCAGGGGCATCCACAGTCATGGTGGGAAGCTTATTTGGTGGAACTGATGAGAGTCCCGGCAAGACAATCGTCAAGAACGGAAAAAAATTTAAAATGTACCGGGGAATGGCTTCATTTTATGCATCGTTAGGCAGAATAGCTAGGGAAGATGAGGGGCATGCAATAGATGCGAATGATCTAAATGATTATGTACCTGAAGGCGTTGAGGCGATGGTCCCATACAAGGGGAGTGTGGTCGACATTATTAGACAAATAGTAGGTGGAATAAGGTCCGGCCTAAGTTATTGTGGTGCAAAAACCATCTCTGAAATGCAAAGTAACGCTGAATTCGTCAAAATTACACCAGCTGGTTATATTGAAAGCCAACCTCATGATGTAAACGTCATCTAGAGGACACAGTATGTTATATTTTTCATTCTCGCAAACCCGGTTCGCTTAATTCGAAAATACCGGCTTCGATATCGTTCTGTTTTTGGTGAACGGTCGTCTTAACCTGCAGTATGAAGACTGATTTGAACAAACCTGGGGGCAGAGGAGACGTGTTCATCTAACTCATATCGTCTCCGATCAAATGACTAGCAATCTAAATTTTATGAATACAAATAATCCCGTTCATTTATAGGCATTTACTAATTCATTCTTTTATCACGCGTGGATAGTAACCATCGAATGCGACTTTATAGATGAAATGCTCAGTATTACGTGCTGAACATAATAAAGCATAAATCAACTTTCGTTTTCAAAAGTTGTGATATCGCATAATTCTTACCTCACGACAACATAACCCCCTGAACGGTATAACCCTCTGCTTAAATTATCGATACGATAATCTGGAAGTAATATTTTAATGCTTTAAGGCTTCCATAGGTTCTTGACTGTTGCTCTGAGACTCTGAGAGGACAAGTATTAATGAAAAGAACATGCTAGACTTCAATGTACAAGTCAGTGATTTTCGAAACAAAAGTGATTTCCGTGGGTTCAGTATAGTAATGCCTTCCCCATGAAACCTTGATATCCGCATAAATTGTATGATTTCCAGGGTTAAAATTATGTGTGTCTAGTTCGATAATTTTGTTGACATCAAACAATAATGATTTTGCTTCCTCAATCGTGAGTGGATAAAATGGATTATCATCTCTAATAATCAATACCCATATTCGAGATGGAATTTTTGGACTACGTGTCCAGAAGATGGATGCCTTTCTTGTAATCTTGGTAAGTAAGATTTTCGTTCTTTCTAGCTTCAGCGCGACGGCTATAGACATCATGAATGATTTATCATGCTTATCATACGCTGCCTCCCATATCTTCGGATTAAAAACTTGTCTGATATTCCCATTAATCTTAAAACTCAAATCCAGAATGATCGGTTCACCTCTTTTTATTCCATTATTACGGTGAGTTCTGCTCAGCACGAGATCTGTGATGCTACTCCGTTTGTCTTTCAAAGTGATGCCTTTATGGTATCATTTATATCCTCAATAAGTAGTTGTCTGACTGATGCTTGCAGAGATTATCGATATGAAAGATAGTGAGATCGAATTAAAACTACAGGACGAAGACATTTCTGTGATGTACATCATACAGCATGAACTTCTTAAAGGGAAAAATGTCGAATTTGCTGGCGTAGTTCTGAAGCATCCTCTAATAAAGGATTACCTTGTTAGAGTTGTAACTAAGAGTGAGATGCCTATGCAGGCGTTTCAAGATGCCTGTACGTCTGCTTCTGAAAATCTTAATTTGCTCAGTAGTTTAGTAAAGGATGCCTTCAAAAAATACTCAGCTTAGGTGTAACCTCGTGAAGTTTTGTCCCAAATGTGAAAAACGTATGAAACCCAGGATTGAAGAAGACATCCTTTCATGTCCAAAATGTGGTCTTATCGCGGAGAGAGAAGAAAAATCAGAAGATAAAGGAAATTTGATCCGTGATCCCCCTGGATCTCTCAAAATCATGGAAGCAGAGAAGGGGTTGGACGCATTGCCAACAACAACGATTGATTGCTCAAGATGTGGAAATGATATTGCATTTTGGTGGATGCTCCAGACAAGGTCCGCTGATGAACCCACTACTCAATTTTATCGCTGTACAAAATGCACCCATACTTGGAGAAATTATGGATAAGTATTCAGATTGATCCACAAAAATGCTAGTTTGTTCGTTGTGAATACCAGACCTCTGTTAGTGTCGAAACTTTGCAAATCACGTTATAATGAATATCAATATAAGGCCGTGTTACAATACATTTCTCGTGCCCTTACTCGGCTTGACATGTTTAAGTCAATAAGTTTAGCACAGCAATGTTTAAAATCCTATAGCGCACTATCAGCCACAAGATAGAATCAGTTTGGTATTCGTAGCTAAGACAAGATCGCCAGACGAGTGGAAGGTCATTGTATCGGCTATTTCTACTTTAGTTGATGAGGCCACTTTTGAAGCTACTGTGGAGGGAATTTCCTTCAGAGGAATGGACCCATCTCATGTGGCGCTTATCGATATTCAATGGCCTAACTCGACATTTGAGAGATACGAATGCGATGATTCAGTAAAGTTCGGTGTGAGGGTTGACGAGCTATCAAAATTGATCAAGCGAGCTGACAAGAGGGACGCAATAGAGGTAAGCATGGGAGAAGACAGTATGTTGCACATCAAAATGTATAATGGTTATAAAAGAGAATATAAAGTAAGGCTAATCGAGAGTTCTGCGAGTTCTACTCCTTTGCCAAAATTGAATTTGAATTCCAAGGTGGTATTAAATGCGGTTGCATTCGATAGGGTTCTATCGGACGTGCAGGTGGTATCTGAATACATTTCTATAGAATCTGAATCCAAAAGGGTACAATTCTCAGGTAAGGGAGATTCTGGTGAAGCGGAGATAATTTTAGAATCCGACAGCACAGGGTTAGAAGAATTAGAGGTAAAAGAAAATAGCAAAGCAACCTACAGCCTAGATTATCTGACGAAAATCACCAAAGCCGCAAGTGCGGCAGGGGGATCAATATCTGCTGAATATTCAAGTAAAATGCCACTGAGGTTGGAATTTAGAATGGTTAACGTAGGTAGAATTCACTTCTATCTTGCTCCAAGAGTGCAAGATTAAATTTGACCATGGAACTTTTTTCTGAATACAACAACTAGCACTCATCCAATTCCATTTATCATATACCCCTCAAGACTGGATTCTAGCTGGGCAATCTTAGAATTGCTGCTGTAGGAACTCAGCAATCTGTTTATTGAACAAGGCCGCCTACCCAACTGCGTCAGTGCATCGGAAGCTCCGACCAATGGAATCAAGGATATGGCTTGGAAGCGACTCTATTAAAGAGGAGTGCCTTGACATTATGTTTCATTTAACACGTCCATAAGGTCAATATTTGTGGGCAAGACCTACTAACTCTGCGGGATTCTTCAATCCTTTCCTTTCTAAGTATTTTTTAAGACCCAGGTTAATTTTCTGGAATATGCCGACTCCTTCGTGGCCAATCACACTGCTTAGTTGTATCGCTGATGCTCCTGCAAGCATGAACTCGATAGCATCTTCCCAGCTAAATATTCCACCACAACCTATGACAGGTACTCCAACATTTTTAGAAATCTCGTAAACACATCTAATGGCGATCGGCTTTACTGATTTGCCCGACAGGCCACCAATTCTATTACTCAGTACCGGGATTCCACTTTCAATATCGATAGTCATCGCACGGATTGTATTGATTGCTGTAATGGCATTAGCACCAGCATCATATGCAGCCCTTGCAAGATCGAGTAGGTCCACATTTCCAATGCCAACTTTAACGACAACTGGCTTGAGTGTATGAGACTTTACAGTCTTCACAACGCAGGTCACCATATCTAGATCATCGCCCACTTCCATGCCCATTTTAGCTACATGAGGACATGAAAGATTAACTTCGTATCCAAGAATATTAAGGTCATCAAATTTATCTATCATTGGTGGAAAATCCTGATATGATGAACCAACCAAACTTACTATTATCGGGACATATGGGTTGGACGCAATTTCCCTCGAGAATGCATCTGCTCCAGGGTTGGCAAGACCCACAGCATTCAGATAGCTACCACCTTCCAAACATACCGCAGTAGGATTGCTATAACCCTCTATAGGCTCATTACTAATTGATTTACTCACAATTGCTCCAACATCTGCGTTGTAAAGCCTGTCGAAGATTGCTTGAGAAATGCCTAAAAACCCAGAGGCAAGCATAGTCGGGTTTCGCAGCTCCATACCTGCAACGTTTATGGAAAGCGTTCTATCATGTTCGCTCTGTTTCCTGGTTTTCAATCATTTGCGCGCCTCTATGTTATCGACTAATTTGTCGTCAGTACTCAATCGCATAGTTATTACGAAATCTCAGGCACATACAAGAAAAAGCTTCCTATAAATACGGGCTTTGGACTGGACGCTAAAGAACCAAGAAACGTATTGCAACCATGAATCGGTACCATTCTAACATGTACTAAACGTGCGGTAATTGGACCATTATCATTTTTTTTACACTATGCCATAATCATCATTAGTTAAAAACGACACTGGCTTCATTTCGCTTGACTATCAAAATTTGTTCCATCAACCTCGCTATACCAAAATCGATGCGTATTTAGATTTGTAAATATGCCATGCAAATTATAGAGGGGGTCTTGCGTATCGGGGACCTGAAGAGTAAGGCATTAAATACGAGAGATTAAGAGCTTTAGTCCACATATGAATGCTTATGTACAATACAAGTGAATCACAATTAAATGAAGACTTTGCACAAGATATTAAAGAAGGACTAGGAAGCAGGAATCAGAAGCGCGTTAAACCTAAGTATTTTTATGATAGCGAGGGATCGCATTTATTTGAAGAAATCTGTCGTCAGCCTGAGTATTATCCGTGGCGAATTGAGGCAGCAATATTAAGACAATATTCTAAAAAAATGGCCTGTATGCACCACAACAAAAAGATAAGCATCATTGAACTTGGAAGCGGCAGCTCGACCAAAACGAGAATCCTTTTGCAAGAAGTCCTATCAAGACAGTCGAGTTTGTTTTATTTTCCGATAGATGTTTCCAAGACGATGCTTTATGAAACAACGAATAACCTCTCTGCCGACTTTTCTAATCTTCGAACAATAGGAATTTCCTCAGATTATGCAGATGGCGTTGATAAGGCAACTAGATTGATTTCCATCGATGGTCAAATCCCTGACAGAAAATTGATAATATTCCTTGGATCCAGTATCGGTAACTTTGAACCCAACGAATCGATATCTTTTCTTAAAAATTTAAGGAACAAAATGAAGAAGAATGATAATCTCTTAATTGGGATCGATCTCCAAAAGAACAAAAAAGTTTTGGAAGCAGCTTATAATGACGAGAAAGGCATAACAGCAAGGTTTAACTTGAATCTATTGACTCGGATAAATAGAGAATTAAGAGGAGAGTTTAATCTCGGTTGTTTCGTTCACCGTGCTTTCTACAATTCTTTTTACAAAAGGGTGGAGATGCATTTAGCATCGACCAAAGATCAGCAGGTTTATGTGGGCAGATTAGATCAAACGTTTAGCTTTGATAAAAATGAGACCATTCACACTGAAAATTCCTACAAATATTCCCCAGAGCAAATAAGGCAGATGGCAGAGGACAGCGAATTCATAATAAAGAGAAATTTTTTTGATGAAAAAAAGTGGTTCAACGTAGTACTCTTTTCTCCTGCTTGATACATATGTGTGCTTTTTGAATGTATCGCGGCCTAACTGTTTAGACATACCACTAGCCACATCTAGAGATCATAGGATATCTTCCGATCTAGGAAATATTTTTCAATTTACGTATGGTGAGATATCGCAAATATACAGATAATTTTTGCCATGCTTTAGATTACATGCAATTATACGCTTGATGTTCAAATACTAACTAAATGCGGTTGGTTTGAAAATTCGAGAAAGCTGGAAGTGGAGGTTAAACGGCAGCGCTTCTGTTAGCCCAAGTTACTATTGCAAATGTACTAATTGCTGACCCGACAACGCCTGCTATTAGCGCTCCGACTACTGCCTGGTTCAGGAAATTTGGTATGGAGAGAGCAAACCATTGTGCGATGTTTGGAAGAGACAGATATCCAATAAAGCCAAATCCAAATCCTAGAAACCAAAAAGCAAAGATTGCAAGTCTTCTAGACAATCCTGGCTCCCCTACTGTTTTCACATCGCGCAATTTTCATTTCGTCGCTAGATTCTTTCATGTCATAGATACTTCTATCCGATAATAAGCCTGATAGTCAATATTTATAATATACGAAAGACAAAAATGTTCCTCATCCATAACCAGAAATCTCTCATGTCAAATCCGAGATTTGACGATTCTCCAGCTGAAAGAAGATCTAAATCTAGAAATATTTCTAATTATGGTAAATTGTTATGACCAACCTAAATAAATAGAATAATCTTCTCCTACTTCTGAACGGGTGTGTTGGTCCAGAACAGTTTTTATAAACATATCAAAAGAAATATGTTCAACAATTTACGTGGTATGACTAGCGTGGACGTTACAGATATGTATATGCATAACAATTTTTCCCACAAGCCAAAATTTGGCATTATGAGTCTAAGGTTAAGATCGCAAATCATGGCGACATCTAAGGAGTGATTTAAATTTGAATTCAACAGAATACTACACGCAGTGTCCTGAGTGTGAATCTGGACTCATTCACGATTACAACATAGGTGAATACATTTGCCAAAAATGCGGTTGTGTAGTCATGGATCAGGTAGATGATTATGGTCCCGAATCGAATTCCTCTGACTTTGAGGAAAGGGCAAAGAACACACGTGCTAGCGGATACACAAGCCCTTCACTACATGATTACGGTTTAAGAACCGAGATTGGTCTTGGTTCAAAGGATTACAGTGGCAAATCAATCGACTACCAAATGGCAGAACAGATGAATAGTATGCGGAAGTGGCATTCAAGGATTAGAGTAGCTTCCCCAAAACAGAGAAGACTGTCAAACGTCTTGTCGAGGATTAATGAAACTTGTTCAGCAATGTGTCTTCCGAAGATCCTGTTGGAAACTGCAGCGATGATCTATCGAAATTTTGAGAGCAAGAGTGGAGCAAAAGGTAAATCAATCAACTCTATGGCGGCAGCAACAATTTATCTGGCATGTAAACGATGCTCTGTAGTGAAGTCGCTAGAAGAAATAGTGGAAGCGACAGGCGGTACTCAGAAGGACAGGTCTAGGCTAAAATTAGCATCTAAATACTATCGAATGATGGTTATGGAGATGGGGGTATTCACAGAACAACCCCCGCAGGTCTTTACATCATCGTCAAATTCTCATATGTCGACTATCGCACAATCCGTTGCTGGCCGCGATGTAGCCGTGTCAATTTCAGCAATTTCAACGACCAGTGCGACGTCACTCCCGATTCCAGTAACGCTTGCAATTGATCATTACATAGCCAAACTCGCAAACATGACAAGAATCGAAGCCAAGGTGGAAAGACTAGCTATCGAGATAGCTCACAAGTCTAATAGTCACCTTCTTGCAGACGGGAAATCTCCTAACGGGCTGGCTGCTGCATATATATATCTGGCTGCAGTACTATTGGATGTCAACCTGTTACAAATAGATTTATCAAGTTTGGCAGGTGTGACTGAAGTTACCATCCGTAATAGATGTAAAGATATATTGACAAGTTTTAGACTAACCATAAAAGTCAAGCCCCTGTTAGGAAGGACAGGTCGGTCATGAAGTCTAGAATCGACTTTCATTCTTCTTGGTCTAATACTATCTGCTGCTCACTTGGAGATAGAGACTAAATTATCTGTAATTCTGACTAGAAGTATTTGGGGGTCATGCAAGCTGGAAGTAACGACGCATTGAAGGCTATTCACTAACCGATAAATCGTGCCACGACGTTTGGATCAAATCAACCCTGATGCCTATAAGCATTAAATGTCGGAAATGTGGACTCCTACCGTCATTAAAATGCATACAACACCGATATCTGTATACAATGTCCATAAAAAAAATGAAACTCCGAACACGCTATTAATTAAAACTTTTAGTACGCACAACTTAAATTTAGGCATTGATGAAACCAAAAGTTGTCTATAACAGCGTGCCTGTCACATAAGGAAGACGTGGATGGCATATTATCGGCTGTATTGATCAAGGCAGCATTTAATGCTAAAACTATCATTTTAGTCGACTACCCTAGTATTATACCTAGTCTCAACAAATTGGCTGCTCCTGACTTTTCACCCAAACTGGATCGAATTTTTGTTAGTGACTTGGGCCTAAGTAAAAAAAATGAGAGCGATTTTATAGACATGGTGGGCAAAATCATCTCAAATGGAACTAAGGTCACGTACATTGATCATCATGACTTAAATCGAGAGACCATTTCAGCGCTAAGGAAATTAGGAGTTTTGATGATTCACTCAGTTGAAGAATGCAGCAGTGTACAGATATACAATAAATTCAAAAGGAAACTAAATCCACATGCAGCTTTTTTTGCTGCTGCTGGTTCATTGACTGACTATATGGAAAATAAACCGATCGCGTCTGCAATCGTGTCTCGGTATGACAGGCATTTTCTAATGCTGGAATCTACTGTGCTTTCCTATATGATCTCTGCTAAACAGCATGACGACGAATTTCTAATTGAGTTGGTCAATTTACTTTCAGGTATGAAATATCCTCATGATGTAGAGGGTGGTTTCTCGATAGCTGAAAGATACGCTCAAAAGGTTTCGGATGCTATTAAGAAAATTGAGGGGTCTATAATTAAATGCAATAATATAGCGTATGCCCAAAGTAAATCCTCACTATCTGCCAGTGTGATAGTGAACTTTGTTTTGGGCATATCAGAGAGACCAGTTGCCATGATTTTCAAGTTAAAAGATGAAATTGATTCCTATATTCTCTCTATACGTGGAAATAGTTCATGTAAAGTTCATCTGGGAAGAGTGGTAAATCAAATAAGCTCAGAAATAGGCGGAAGTGGTGGAGGACATGAAAAAGCATGCGGCGCAGTGGTCCCAAGAGAAAAACTCAACCATTTCATATGCCTTTTGGATCGATTTGTTGCAGAGTAGGCCCTAAAAATTTGCTGCATTGCTATTAGGGCTAGAATTGCTATAAGGAGTGAAGTACAACTTATAAGATGCTGCAAACCTCTATAGTGGACATGGGCGGCAGTAAGAAAAAGCCAATGGGGTCTGAAAAATCTAATCGAGCATCTGGTCCTGACGGAGATAAATTTGTAAAAAAGGAAGAGACCAAGAAGCCTTCAGGAAAAGTCCAGCAAAAACAAAAGCTATCGGTTTTAGTGGAGGAATCACAAGGCAGAAGAGCGATCCAAAGTACTAAGGCGATTACCGTTCAAGGTGTTGCAAGAGCAGTGGGTGTAAAGATTTCTGTAGCTAACGCGTACATCAGATCACTTGAAACAAAAGGCATAGTCAAAAGTGTTGGGGGTTATAGCGGTCATAGAGTGTACCAGCTTATTGAGCAGGTTTAAGGAGTACGCCTTAGTATCATTACGTCTCCTGTTTGAGTAGATTCTACTAATCGCAGATTGGATCTAATTATGCCTATTGGATTCATAGCGGATATTGTTGGACAATCTTTAACGAAAATACATAGTGAACCGTTAGAAGTTAGGTAAGCTATCTCGCCGCGCTTAAATCGAGATCGTTGTTTCTCTGCTCCTATAATTAACCCAGTTTCTATATACACTAAAGCTCCTTCCAGCTTATGAATCCTGTCTTTCAGCGGCAACCCATTTAGAATTATCTTAGTTGTGATTGGACACAGATGGCGAATAATATCGCACTCCACTACTCCCTTGTTCGATATTTCCAAAATAAGAGGTATCCTTGAAACTGTGTTGATCATAGTTCACCTTATCTCGAACTAACTGAAATGAAAAGGCTTAGTTGACTGGACATTGAAAAATTCGCAACATTTAATTATATAATTGTTATCTTTTGGAGCATTCTTGGTTGTTAAACATTCATCGAATCAAAAGGCTTCTTCCAAAGGGTTTAAAACTAAAACTGCCAAGCCGATGGACTTGAGTGCAAAAAAGACCGCTAGCAGTGCTTCCAGATCTAAGAAAAAAATAACCGGGAGACAGGATGTTACACAACAAAAAGCTCAATTACAAGAAGGAGATGTTCCAGTCAAAAAATCGATCCGACCTGAAAATGAAGTTGTAACTTATGCAGAAGTTGATTTTGAACTTAGAGAGATTATCCCTAACGGCAATCAGGTTTTAATCGGACCAGCACGAATTACGAGGTTTGAAAAGGCAAGAATCACAGGTGCTAGATCTTTACAGCTTTCTTTGGGGGCCCCGGCGTTTATTAGAGTACCCCAAGATGTAAGAGATTCTGTCTCTCTTGCGACATTGGAATTAGATGTTAAAGCACTGCCCATTTCCATTAGACGCGTTCTACCAAACGGCGTATATCAGGATATCCCCATCGCTTGGTTGAAATAGTAAAGACAAAATTATCATTGATCGACCCTTATCAGGCCCTTCATTTCAGGATGTATGTTACAATAGTAAACAAAGGTGCCAATTTTATTTGCAATGAAGGTGATGGATTGACTTTCGAAATATCCCAGGTTTCTGGTATGTACATTAAATGCATCTATATTCAGGTTATGGAGAGATCGTGTCGCGGAATCCTCGTTGATTAAGTGGAGCGAGGCAAGCTCACCATACTTTAAGAAAATTGTCGGGCTGTTAAATGTGGCATTAGTTCGTGAATTCGCGCTGGGGCTAGTGAACATCCAGCCCGTTTGGGGAGAATAATTGGCTTTCAAAAATGTATTTAATGGCGGAGCGAAAGTCGGAGCATTGCCATTCACAGGAATCAAAGAGCGCATTCCAAAATAGGCGGATAATCCGACAATTATTGCCACACCCCCAAAGATCATTAGCGCATATTTGTATTTGGAAAAGATTAACTTGTTATTCTTTACGTTCTGTTGCCGCTTGGCTTTTTTTGGCATCCAAGGGATTTACAAGTTTAGTATATATTTAGTTAATGTCCGTCAAGTCCGTCTATGTGAAGTAACCATAAAAGGAGCGGAGGAATCAAGGGCAAAACTTAAATTTGTAGTCCCAAAGAGCTGCTAAGGGTCAAAAATTCCAACACTTAGTCGGAAGTACTTTGGAAACCGAGGTAGACTCATGCTACTAGAGGATGGTAGCATATTCGAAGGAATTGGTTTTGGTTATCCAGCTGAGGTTGCTGGTGAGGTCGTTTTTAACACAGGTATGGTGGGGTACACGGAAACCCTCACAGACCCTTCGTATCGCGGTCAAATATTATGTCTAACCTATCCAATAATTGGAAATTACGGTGTTCCGAGTATGGAAGACATTGACGAATTTGGATTGCCTAGGTTCTTTGAATCGGATAAAATACAAGTCAGAGGATTAATAATTCACGACCTATCGATCGTAGCGAGTCACAGGAGTTGTGTCAAAACGCTTGATGAGTGGTTGTACGAACAAAGGATTCCAGGACTCTACAATATAGATACTCGAGAACTCACCAAGAAACTAAGAGTTAATGGAGTAATGACTGGAGCTATCAGTTTTTCAGATCTCCAAAAAGGTAGAATGGCCAATTCTGAAATCGACGTCAAAGGATTGTCCGGCCTTATAAAAAAACATCAGTACAACCAACAAGATTTCATGCCAGAAGTTTCGACAAGCACACCTCGTGAGTACGGCGATAAGACAAGGGAAACCATTGTACTATTAGATACAGGCACAAAAAACAGTATCATACGTAATATTCTCAGGATAGGATTCAGGGTCGTAAGTCTCCCGTGGGATTCATCTTTTGAGGAAGTGATGTTTTATGAACCAAAGGGAATCGTAATAAGCAATGGTCCTGGAGACCCAAAAGTTTGTAAAACTGCAATCAATACGGCAGAGCAGCTCATCAGGGCATCTGTACCTACTTTGGGAATTTGTCTTGGACAACAGATTCTAGCATTGGCGGCAGGAGCAGATACCTACAAGTTAAAATTTGGTCATCGAGGACAGAATAAACCGTGTATGGATTTACGAAGTAATCTCACTTACATAACTAGCCAGAATCATGGCTATGGAATTGAACCTAAAAGTCTAGACAATACAGGTTTCAAGGTATGGTTTTCAAACACAGATGATCAGACGGTAGAAGGAATTGAGCATGAATCTAAGCCGATAATTGCGGTGCAATTCCATCCAGAGGCATCTCCTGGACCTTATGATTGTATATTCGTTTTTGATAGATTCAAGGAATTGCTTGACAATTTCGACAGGCCATCATCTGCCTTAACTGCCGAATATAGCGAATCCAAAGGCGAAGATGTCTGCGGCTAGGAAGAGAAAAAAACTAGAGAGGAGGAAATTTGCCAAAACATGAAACAATAAAGAAAGTTCTTGTTCTAGGAAGCGGGGCAATTAAAATCGGGGAAGCAGGCGAATGTCAGATATACTGACCGTTATTTTGACTACTCCGGTTCACAATGCCTTAAAGCTCTAAGAGAGGATGGGATCAAAAGTGTTCTAATTAATCCGAATATTGCAACCATTCAGACAGACACAAGATTTGCAGACAGAGTATACTTAGTACCAATTACCGCTAGCTACGTTGAAAAAGTCGTTGAAGCTGAGCGGCCAGATTCCATAATGTTAGGCTTCGGAGGACAAACTGCACTCAATTGCGGCGTCGAAATTCACAAACAAGGAATACTGAAAAAATACGGGATCAACATTCTAGGCACTCCAATGAATGGAATTGAGATAACTGAAGATAGGCAGCTATTCAAAGATGCCATGATAAAAAGTAGTGTTCCTGTTTTAAGTAGCGCCACTGCCTACTCTTTTGAAACTGCATCGAAAGTTTCCAGCGAGATTGGTTATCCAGTTATCGTTCGAGTTGCATATACCCTAGGTGGTAGGGGAGGTGGTGTTGCTTACAATGAGTACGAACTTCAAGAAATTGTGCGGCGTGGAATTTCGCTCAGCATGGTTGGACAAGTCCTGATCGAGAAGTATGTCGGCGACTGGAAACAAATCGAATACGAAGTAATGCGAGATAGCAAAGGGAATAGCGTGATTGTTTGCAATATGGAAAACATCCTTGGAATGCGTGTTCATACAGGAGATAATATCGTTGTAGCACCATCGCAAACATTGAATAATTCTGAATACCATTTGTTACGATCGGCAGCGCAGCGCGCTACGGCCTATTGTGGGATTGTTGGAGAATGCAATATTCAGTTCGGACTTGATCCCACATCTCCAAAGTATTGTGTTATAGAGATAAATGCAAGGCTTTCGAGATCTTCTGCGCTTGCTAGCAAAGCAACCGGATACCCACTCGCCTACATGGCTGCAAAGATTTCGCTGGGATATTCTCTGCCAGAGTTGATTAATAACATTACGAGGGCGACGACTGCTTGCTTTGAACCTTCGTTAGACTATGTAGTCGTCAAAATGCCGCGGTGGGATTTTCGTAAATTTGAGCTCGTAAAACGCAAGCTGGGAAGCGCAATGAAATCAGTCGGGGAAGTGATGGCCATAGGACGAAGTTTCGAGGAAGTATTGCAAAAGGCAATTAGGATGTGTGAAATAGGAAAAGATGGCCTTGTTGCCAATGTGAATGAAGACAATAAAAGCCAGAGTAGTCTTTTAGCCAGAGTCTCGTCGACACAACATATTACGCAACCCACTGACAGACCCAATGCGTCAAACCAGCCGATAAATGCAGATGAAGAAAATGTAAGAATGCAAGAAAGGAATACAGAGAACGCAGAAGTAATGGAACAAGCATTGCTCCATCCCACTGACGAGATTTTGTTTGACGTTGTCAGAGCAATGCAAGCTGGAATGACTTTACAAAAAATAGGTAAGTTATCAGCAATAGATCCATGGTTTTTGTTACGAATTAAGAACATAATTGACATGGAGTGCACATTACGACAATCTGAATTTAACGAAGATATTATCAAAGAAGCGAAGAGGATCGGTTTCTCGGACAGACAAATAGGTAGATGTCTTGGCATCGACGAATTAAAGATCAGGAGTTTGAGACAAAGATTCGGAATCAGACCTGTGATAAAGCAGATTGATACACTAGCTGCCGAGTGGCCTGCAAAAACAAACTATCTATACTTGACCTATGGTGGCGAGAATGATGACATAGTCGTGGAAACAAGAGATAAAATAAGCATTATTGTACTTGGTGCCGGTCCATATCGGATCGGGAGTAGTGTGGAATTTGATTGGGGAACAGTAAACGCTGTGTGGGGGCTAAAAGAAAATGGAGTACACGAAGTTTCAATAATTAATTGCAATCCTGAAACCGTTTCTACTGACTACGACATATCTGATAGATTATACTTTGAAGAGTTGACCTTTGAAAGAATAATGGACATTTTCGAAAAAGAGAAACCAACGGGAATCGTGACTTGTGTAGGAGGACAGACAGCAAATAATGTTGCTCCCAAATTAGCCAAACACGGAGTTAACATAATTGGTACAAGCAGCGAGGACGTCGATCGAGCAGAGGATAGAGAAAAATTTGGGAGATTATTAGATTCGTTAAATATTAACCAACCTGCATGGAAAAAATTTACAAACATACCAAAAGCTAAACTGTTTGCAGCGGGTGTAGGCTACCCTGTTTTAGTTAGACCGTCTTACGTACTTAGCGGTGTAGCCATGAAAGTTGTGTGGGCTGAAGAACAATTAGAGCAATATTTGACAGATGCTACAAAAGTTAGTCCTGATCACCCAATAGTCATCAGCAAGTTCTTGCAGGACGCCTCGGAAGTTGAAGTTGATGCAGTAGGAGGTAGAGATGAAGTTCTAATGGGTTCCATCGTAGAACACATTGATAATGCCGGTATTCACTCCGGTGATGCTCTTATGTGTATACCACCTTGGAGACTTGACCGGAAAACAATCGAGACGATAGTAGATTATTCAGGTCGCATAGGTAAAGCGTTGAAGGTTAGGGGTCCTTTTAACATTCAATATCTCGTTAAGGACGATGAAGTATTGGTAATAGAAGCAAACATCCGAGCGTCAAGGTCAATGCCATTTGTGTCAAAATTTGTAGGGATAAACTTAATAAATCTTGCTGCAAGAGCGATGACTAACAGGGCTCTTCCGACACACGCGAAAGATCTATGGTTAAAGACTTCAGGATTCGGAATCAAAGTGCCACAGTTTTCTTTTATGCAACTGGAAGGAGCTGACATCGTGCTTAGCGTAGAAATGCAATCTACTGGAGAAGTCGCATGTTTTGGTAACAGTTTTTATGATTCGTTATCTAAGGCATATACAGCAGCAGGATACGCGCTTCCATTATCTGGATCAGCCTTAATTACTATTGGGGGCCAGAAAAACAAGGAAAAATTGTTGCCGTTGATTTCACTTATTTCAATCATGGGATATAATATAATGGCTACAGAGCACACAGCTGAATTCCTTGTAAATAATGGCTTCAAAAATATTCAGGAGGTTTACAAAATTAGCGAACCAGACCGCAAACCGAATATTTCTGATTTGCTTTTTGAGCACAAAATTAATTTCATTATAAATATCCCATCAACATCGACAATTGAGAAGTATGTTGGAATGTTGTATGACGAATATCAAATCAGAAGAAAAGCTGTTGAAATGGGCGTGCCGGTCCTTACCACTTTAGAAGCAGCCAATTCGTTCATCAAAACTCTTGAGTGGTTAAGGACAAACACTCCAACATTGACTTTTATGCGAGATTATGTTAAATTATGAACGCTACCCATTCGACCAGATGTTATCATCCACACTATTCGCAAAATAGATTCATGATAATAACCTTGCCACTACGCTACAATCATCGGATAGTATTGAACCGTCCAGCGTTACAACCATTGCCTTTTTAATTGCGTTGAATTCGAGGGCCCTCTTGATTATCGGAGAAATTGATTTACGATACCCTTTATGAACCATCGCATTTACGTCCTTATTGAATGATGGCATGATTACGATATCGAGCGTTCCAGCAGTCGCCGGAAATATCATTTCACTCTTCACTTTGAGATAGAGCCATATCCTTCGTCCGTCGAGAACGCTATTGCATTTCGAAAAAATGGGGTGGATATGTCCCATTACAATTCTTTTTATCGATGCCCTAGCAGATGACGGCATGACATGGCCGTGCACCAACAAAGTTTCCTCTAAGACCATACCTTTGACGCTCATTATGTTGATATTCTGAGGGATTAAGAACCGAATCCTGCTATCATGGTTACCTGGCACCAAGTAAATGTTCGCGTATCCTGAAAGTATCCTGAAGAATTCCGGGACTTCATTCCATTCCTGTTTGCTTATGATTCGTATAGTGCTCTTTACGTCACCGAGTAAGATCACACTATCTAATTGATGCGATTCAATAATGTCATGTAACTCTTCCAACATCGTATTGAGAAAATATTTTGAATAAACGGTGACTCCTCGTAAGTTCAAATCACTCTCAAACCCGATATGTAGGTCTGATATTACCAGATATGATCGTTTTGCTCCTATACGTTCCTCTTCGAGTAACAAAGCTGGGTGTGGATACAACAGCCGAATAGATACCAGATCCAATCACTGCAACAAATAACCAACAACCCGATATGAAATTAGTGTTTTGTTAGAATTGCGTTAACACTACCATCCTGACCGGGACGTGATACCACCCTGGCAGTTCCGGCTTCTGTTTCAACCAATGCTCCTTTACTAATCACGCCTCTTCTCTCATAATCTTTGTTTGCAGGATTCTTTGTAACACGTAATATCGCCAGTTTACTTGTTTTATTCGAACTCGGATCCAAGACATTCACAGTTTCCACAGACTTTAAGGCCGTCTTTAGGTTATTTCCTCTCGTCCTCCTTGTAATTGTAATGGTCGTTCCTTTAACAGCCTCGTTTGGATATCTGTCAATTTCAAATTTCCGTCTAGCTCTCATGGCTACTCGACGACCGCCAGAAGCTGTACGTCCAGCTAGGTTTTCTAATGACTTCCGCATCTGCAGTCGGTATAAGTATCCCACACTTATTAAGACCTTTCCGCTTCCTCGATCTGAGATTCAATCACTTGATTGCTATCGTTATTATTATTTTTATGCTCAACGACTGGTGTCGCTAATAGCATATTCCTTAAAGATTCAAGGTCGGTTATCCCAAAATAACTTCGAAATTTCTTCGTGGTTCGGTACGCTTTTAGCCGTCCTAGGTTTTCGAACTCGATGAATTTCATTTGCTTCAAGGTTCTGAGATGAGCATAGACCTGATTTCCTCTACTCTGCACAAGTCGTTTAGAAGTGACAGGCTGCTCATATGCAATGTACGACAATGTCTTAAGAGACGATGCTGGAATCACCGGACGCTGTGCAAATTTTCTGATCAGAGGTGTATAGCCAGGTTTTAATTGAAGTACGAAAGTTCCATCTGCTAATTCGGTTATCTCTATTGCCGCGAAAACGCATTTTGTCTTTTTAATTAATTCGTTAACGACATTCCGGGTCTTTGACTTTGAATTGGTTCCAGATGCTCTTAGCAGTTCATCAATAGACAATGGCCGACCGGCTGAATATAACGCAGCCTCGATTCTTGCACTTATTTCTTCCTTTGGAAGATGATTGGTCAACTTCGTATACCTATTTTTTCTGAATCCATTGCTTAGCACACACGCTCACTTGATCGTAATTTTTATATCTCCAGAATCCTCAATCTGTTCTAAAATTATTTTCCCTTCGGTCGCAAGATAGAGTATGGCGATAAAGTACCTGGCAACTTCTAATGATTCCATTTTTGAGATCAGCATTTTAAACATAACCACACCCCCCACTTTAACAATACCAAAAATCATTTCTTCATATTCTCGAATTATTTGTTCAAATTTATGTGAGTAATGATCAAAGTCAAATACCTGTACTGGTTCGATTGCGAGTTTCTTACTTGAGACCGGATTTGATAATTCAAAGATCATATTCTCCAAGACTCTAAGGAGATCTTCCAGAGACACCGGATACGTAGATTCGAATCTGAATGGAAGCTCAATCGCATTAAGTTCTGTCACCGGATCACAATGTCCCTCACCTACAATCGGCTTCTTTTGCATAGCAACTTTCTCCAGTCTAAAAATACTTTCGACTTTAAGACGGTGTATCATCGATGAAGATAAAGCTGCGATTCCGCACAATCGAAGATCTTTTTTTCCTGACGATTGAATAATATTTAACAACATTTCAAGAAGATTACTTATATCTATATCCCAAACATCTTTCTTGTTAACTAGAGAAGGATTAAACAACAAATTTAAAGGTGGTTGGGCGATTTTCTTTTTTGAATCATAAATGACGTCAAAATCCGAGTTGCTTTTTCCTTGTAACAAATCGAGGTACAATGGGTCCAGCCATGATATAATAAAGTATCAAATCAACAAAAGCAACGTACATGTGTTAAGATTTGATTCCTGCTTGTATTTACCTTTTAGACCAGATGGAATTCGCCCCTTATCCTTCCAGCGTGTTTCGTCATCTATAACATAAACTGTAAACAATTAATTAATAGGGTTTTATTACTGCTCTGGTTGAAGCATCTCGAGCCGATTCTGTAACTTCAAAAAAAAGCTGGTATAGAATACAACATGTGCCATTTGTACTGAGATTGGAAAAATTAAATGATGTTAAAACGCAGGTATATTGTTTTTGATTTTTCAATCAAATAGTATAGACGTTCACAGGTAGATAAGAAGCATGATTTAAAATTTAAATACAGTTGATATACATTATCTGGTAATTTTGGATCATCATGAAAATAAGAAAAAAGTTCGAGCCGAAGTGAAATTTCCGCTCATACTGATTCATACGCCATTTGGTTTGGACTTTTTTGATAAGGTCGCAACCACAAAGGCTGCGAGAGTTTATGCTAAATTTAATATTTACCTAATGCCCATTATAACTGCACTAGCAATATCTCTCATTGCTATGTCTTTGGTAGCCACGTTTTCAAACGCTGCAGCGAGAGCTGGAGAACGTAATCTAGGTCCACAATCTAATTTGCTTATTCCAGGATTGAATCCTTATCTACCGTGGACATACGGGTGGATCGCGCTGGTGGTGACGATCATAATCCATGAGGCGGGTCATGGCATAGTTGCTCGAGTATACAATGTTAAGGTAGAGTCGACAGGACTACTCCTAATTTTAGGATTCCCTATAGGGGCGTTTGTTAATATAGCACAGGAGGAGTTATCAAGAACTCCCCTAAAGCAAAAGAGTGCAATTTTAACTGCGGGTCCACTAAACAATATGGTAATTGCCTTAGTATCTTTGTTTGCGTTATACTTTATAGCCTCTAGTCTTACTCCTATTTCAACTCACAACATACCTCAATATGGAGTTGTAGTTATCGGACTAGGAGATCACAGTCTTGCGGGTTCGATTGGATTATCGAAAGGAGCGATTGTCGAGACGGTAGCAGGTCAGAAAGTGCACAACACGGAGGATTTATTAAAGCTTCTAAAATCTAATTTGGGAAATACAGTTCTAATAATGTGGCAAGACGAAAGCGGACATCAGATAACCAGATCAGTTACCCTGCCTAAATCTGTTCAGGCGAATCACGGAGTCTTAGGCGTTTCCATCACCAATGGGATACCTGACCCTATGCAGGTGTTGAACAAATACAAGGATGCTTTTACCTTTCGTTCCAATCCAATAATTCTACTCTTTCCGCCTACTATTGTTCAAGAAGTAGTTCCATATTCTGATTTAATGGCTCCAAAATATCACTCGAGTATACTAGGACCTGCTTTTCCCGCCGTTGCCAACATGATCTTCTGGTTAATGTTCTTTAATTTCAATGTGGGAATTTTTAACGCGCTTCCTATAGGTCCATTAGATGGAGGGCAATTTTATA
>JBAVTY010000680.1:0-4660 GCA_049696495.1 Candidatus Nitrosopolaris sp. | reverse complement strand
GTCCTGGTGCAATCACAACGAAGTGTAAATTAAATGTCAAAACAAGTAGGATTAGTAAAAGCTGCGCCAACGGAGTGTAGTATGATAAAAACTATAACTGTAGTAATATACATCTTAATAATTGATATGATGTCACTAGCATACGCATCTATTATGAGCTTCAATGATGGAAAAAGTTCAGGGAAAACAGGAGGTGTCACGTCGGCTGATGTGTTTATTTTTCCATCAATTTTATACTTATTCATATATTTCATTTCGTGCTTCTCTTGCCTTTATGTCATTTTATTGCCCCACCACATTTACAAGCTTTTGGAAAGGTAACGGTACAGCCCCCTGTGTCATGCATTGCTAAAAGATGACCACAGGCTTTGCAGTGTCTATGTATATCGTCTTGCATTTTCGTCCATCCTTTTTTCTCTAGTCTGTATTAATTTCAGTTCATTTCAGCTGAAGTTTAAGAAAAGATACATCAATCAAAATACTGGATCCGAAAATCTAGAAAGTATAGACTGTGTCGGTGATCAGGGATCGTGATCAGATAGCTTGTAGCATGATTTAGAAATAACATCACCTTAACACGACCTTCGTTATCAATTTATATATCAAATCTCTTTTTCGTGTAGTGATCACACTATCTCCCAGTTTGTCGACAGAATTCGAAATTATGCTACAAACTAGTGAGTAGACAGTGTCTCTGTATTATCAGGTGTGCATCCAGGCGGTATACTCAGAGAAGGGTCCCCTGCACTCAGATGAAAGGAGCCTTGCCAATTCGAACCACAGAAGGCGCCAATTCTGTGCTTTACTGCGTATGTTTCCTGCGTTAAGATTGTCGTTGCTGCCATTGCTAACATCGCAAAGGCGATGAATGATGCCAAAACAAGTTTATTGTTTATCATTAAACTTGTTATATATGTAGCATTATATGTTATATATGTTATCGTTAAATGCAATATATACCAATAAACATTTCGTTATAATTATTTCAAAATAAGTGCGAGATCATGATAAAAATATATTGATGCAGAATTCAGTGCACCGCATTGCACTGAATTTAAATTGAACTTAGAAAGCCAATTCGATCGTTATATCGTAGTCAAACATCCACGTAAACCTGGATATCCTGGTATGGCAGTAGCAGGATAGCCGCTTTTGGTCATTTCGTAACTTGTTATGCTAAAATCAATGTCCTGTCCTCCTTTCTCTAGTTTATGTATAATACTTACAAACTTTGTCATACGGCCTACATCCCGGGGTTGATGTCTTAATCTGACATTCTGGGTATCACATATAGAATTTCAAGTGCTAATCTATGAAACTAGTCCCTTCATGGCAGCCTAGCGTATATTTCGAGTAGGAGGCCACTTAAATTTGAACAGGATAATACACGAATTTCACTTGAATGCGAAAATAATTGAGATTTTGTGGAATATTCAATGATATGCAATAATTCAAGTAATGATCTAAAAATGATACAGACGCTAGCTAGTCCCTCGAGTGTTAATTCAAATAGCTCTAGATATCATAAGATATAGGCATGCATGCGTTGCGATACTACGTAGGCTGTTCTGGCTGGAGCTATACATCATGACAGGGCCCATTCTACCCACCAACCTTAGATAATTTTGATTTGCTAAAATATTATTCAAATGTATTTGATTACGTAGAGATAGACTTCATTTTACAGGATTCCGACTATATTTATGGTCAGGAATTGGTACAAAAGGAGACTGCACAATTTCAGATTCACAGCTAAATTTCCCAAAATCATAACACATGATAAAAGACTGAAGGACGTTGATAAAGAACGCTTTTTGATTTCCAAGAATAAGGTTCGGTTTTGATAACAGCATCCAGATTATAGGTCCACTATTTTTGGCATCTACACCGTTTTTCGGAAGCACTGTTGTTATCTCGTACGATTGGGCTATCTTCAATCTGTTTTATCATCTTATTTCGTGAAAGTCGCCATTATCTGCGCTATTTCGACAGGCCAATCCGCCCTACGTATGAGCTTGCCGATCGAGATCACGTCGCGTATATCCCCTTTCTGCTGTCAAACCTGTGTTCCAATATGGTAAGCTATTTCTACATCTAATTTTGGCAAGACTTTAGCCGGTACATGAATAAATTGTTCTTTCATATATGGCGGTAGATTTAATCTTCTGAAACGTGATTGTAGAGGCTTAGTGAGACGTGATAGATCATTGGCCGTTGCGAAAGTCTTAGCCCCCTTTTGTTTCGAAATCATAAGAACGCTTTTGTTGTTCCACATTCACATGACCCGACTCTAGAAAGGTCTGATTCTAGCCCAGAGAGAAAGACTTGCTGTGACCGGCTGGAGACGTCCATGATTTGAAGTTAATTCCCTCCGAGTTCTTCTGTCCATCAGTCTTTCCCTGTTAATATTCCAAGTTGCGCCTAGTGAGAGGTTAGCTCATCTAATGAAAGGCAGGCTCGTTCAAAGAGTTAGGGTATGATGCGA
The DNA here is from genome assembly GCA_049696495.1 of Candidatus Nitrosopolaris sp. Taxonomy (GTDB): domain Archaea; phylum Thermoproteota; class Nitrososphaeria; order Nitrososphaerales; family Nitrososphaeraceae; genus Nitrosopolaris. Next base: position 2,175 of record JBAVTY010000680.1, on the reverse strand, counting down.
CACTTCAAAAAAAAGCTACCAGGGAAAAACCTCTCAATTTTCGTTGTTGGTGATCTAGCCCGAGCTGGTTTAGCTGGGCTAGGCACCTTAGCCGGTAAAGCGTACGCGGCGTCTGTCATATGATCAGCTGGAACTGTTCTGGGGACTGTCTCCAATAGGGGATATTATAAGCAGAATAATAATCGTGCCTGTAAGCCGAATTTGATTGAGCTGTTGAACATGCTTCACATATAAAAGACAATATTTTATTTTCGCCCAATTCCGTATTTAGCTTCGTCAAGAAAACCGGTACATCCTACTGCGACATTGTTGGAGCATTGCACTAGCTGCGAAAAATATAAAAAACTCATCGGCTCTGATTTTGTCACGCTATTTGTCAATTCTGGCCTTCTAGGGAGGCGCTCGACCGGGCTGTCCCCCAATAGAGGGTGGGTGTTCTATAGTCCAGTTCTTATAAGAATTACAACATTGACATCTTTGACAAACAAACGAACCAACAAAAAGCCGCAGATTGTCCAATGATTGTAATATCGGGGAATACAGCTATAAACTTCATCGATTAAAACATGGTGAAGACTAAACACCCACAGTCTCCCATTGAGATCGAATGTTCTGCTTGCAGACACAGAAAGTTGTACGTTGATTGAGATCCGAAAAAACAAAAGCTCTCAAGTTTGTAAACCATGCGAATTAAAAAAGTGGATGCTGACAAAAACGTTATACCTGTAAATATAGATGAAAAATTTATCAATCTTGTTAGAGACTCGACCTCGCTCCTGCTCATACGAGTTAACGCTGGTTTAATTCTTTCAGATGAACTCAAGTTGCTCATAGCAAACTTGGCTTGGCGATGTGGTTGCGCAACCTGCGAGTGCGAGCAATGTCGTTCTGACGGCCTTTGCTCACATGCAAGAATACGATAAAGCCCCGACCTTCCCTTCTCATAGCCTCCTCTTTTAAAAACAAGACCTTGTCAACCACAAGACATAATGAGTCTATTTCCCAATGAAGATGTGCTTACAAAAGAGATTGAGTCATGGAGATTTTGCTGATCAATTACCGGAGAAAGACAGACATTTCTTTATTAAGATGCTTATCGACTATTACAGATATTCCACTGCAATTAACGCCAAAGGTCAGCCATTTCCATCCGAGCCTGTCATTATGAGTCTATTATTATCACAACATAAATTGATCCAATGGTTAGAAGACCGATGGAAATATTTTAGCGGCTGTTCCGAGGCTGATAAATAGCAATTGTTTTTCAACAAAACGATTCTCTGCATCTAACAAATGAGGGTGAAGTTGTACCTCACCATTAAGACAAGTGCAAAATACATCTATGTCAGTGTCCTCATCAAATAGTAGTTGCTCTTCCATTAAGACAAGATGGAAAGATTTGGACTGGTACGGTCACATTTACTGCTAACAAGCCTATAGAAGTAGAAGTCGAGCATAAGTATAATGCAAAGATAATTCCTGGTGCTAGACATGGCGCGCCCTATAATGCCAAATGGATAGATAATGCTACACCTATAGCGCTTTCACCAATGACTATGTTCTCTAATACTCCTGTTACTGTAACCAATACGCCTATAAGTACGGCTTCATTTGTATTCGCAGGCTCTGCGTTACTCTTTCATAAAACTGATGGAAATTCATTCACGGTCACATACACTATTGACGCAGTAGCAAAACCACTAACACAGAAATAAAAATGCAGGAAAATGCGAGTTCGTAGATACTATCAAGCGCAAGCCAACCTAGTTTTCATGATCGCTATGTTTCATATAATGAAGAGTTGACCAGAACAAATGGTTAACAAATGGTTTAGATACTTAAGCCAATGTTAAGATTAAAAAGAGCTAATTCAAAAACATAAATATAAACGTGCCAGTTGGCTAGTCCAATAACTACAATAACTACTTGTTGTACTTCCAGACATCGTTGACAATATGGTGTATTAACATGGCTGACACTTTTTGTCTTGTTTTAGTGTATCAGTAGTGGTTGTTTTAAACATTTCATGAACTTTTCTGCTGATGTCATTTCATTTATTCCACCGTGTTCTCTTTCATGGTTATATGAATTGACAAATGATTCGTATTTCTCTGCCCCATCTTTTTCATCTTTCAATTCTTCTACTTGTAGAAATTCAGATATGACTATCTTGTT
>JBAVTY010000679.1:0-14254 GCA_049696495.1 Candidatus Nitrosopolaris sp. | reverse complement strand
GAACTGCTACATTTGCACTAATGATAGCATTCATTGCTTTACTTGTAGGCTCTGTAGGGATTATAACAACTCTTTATACATCAGTTAACGACAGAGTAAGTGAAATTGGGACTATGAAGGCTATTGGCGCAAAGAACACATTCATTCTGGCCCTGTTTATGTCTGAAGCATTCTTAATTGGTATTTTAGGTGCAACATCTGGACTATTGGTAGGTATTGGTGGGGGATACGCACTAAGTGGGATGGTTCCTCATTCGGCATCGGGTCCAGGAGGAGGTGGTGGAGGGCCTGCAGCTCATGTTGATCCTATATTTGTTCCCAGCGATCTTCTTCGTGTGTGGTCTCTTTCACTGCTACTAAGCATAGCGGCTGGGATAATGCCAGCTTGGAAAGCATCACGTCTTTCTCCTTTAGAAGCTTTGAGAAGGACGTAAACTTATCAAGCTCTTCAGTCGTTAATACGCGATATATGTTCAGGCGTCGTAACAGACTGTACCCGCGTCATAGTAAGTACAATTGGAAGTTGCTTTGCAATAAGGAATTTGCATAAACATAACAACAAGAAGATACGTAGCGCCTAATCGAAATTTGAAATAATTCGTTTAACTAAATAATCTATAGTGACCAGCTTTCCCATAAAGCATCCTTCCTGTCTTGTCGGGAAATATCTCTTAGTGTCTCCCAGTTTATTTGAGTGGCAGTACCCGGAATGTGATTGCCACTGTCATGGAGAGGATAAATAAAATTTCCATAATCGACTCACGGTTATATGGCTCCTTAAATATCAGACTTTCAAATGGCAGAATGTCCTAGATGCCATTCTAAGGATCCACGTACAGATTATTGCTGCTACTACTGGAATAGAATCAATCAAATGAATATTCATAGAGCACCCGATCCTATATGGGGATATGGGATTGTTGGTACTTCGTACTGGAAAAGCTTTTCTTGACGCATGACACTACAGTTTACTGGTTGAGTGGTAACCTCAATAGCAAAATCTAGTTTACTGAATTGCAACCTAAAATGACGCTATGAGGACAGAAATTCAACCTAGTACTATAATAGGTGGAGTAAGATCTGTAAGATAGATGCTTCGAAACTCATTTTATTTTTGAGTAAAGTGTAGAAGAATCATTAAAGATGCGGTCTTTCTATGAATTGTTTACTCTTTCTGCGTACATGAAATGATGCGTTATCTGTTCTTAAGATGAATCGTTTTATCTTGTTATTTGTGATATAATTTTCTGTACTCCTAAGATGGTCTATAAAATCTGCTCCTATTCTAGATTTGATCGATTGTGAAATATCTTCTGTTGTTCTCCTTTCATCATGTAATGTATTAATTCATCTATATTCATCACCACAATCTCCAATAGTTTCAAACAAATTATTTGATTTTGTACAAACAACATCTATATCATCATAATCTGACTTAGTCAAACTGAAGTTGAATACCTGCATATTACTACTTCTGTGATCAACTATTCCCAGTCTAACACCGATAATAACTCCTGCTACTGCTGGCTTATCAAGAATATATCTTGTTGCTACATTAGCAATATTGACGTTGTACTTTTGTGCCATTCTGTTTAAAGTCGACAAAAGTTGTTGGAACAAACTCCATCCATCCCATTTGTCTATCATTTTCTTGTATTTTCGTAAGCTTAACGCATTTAATTCAGAAATAGATGGTTCTTTTGTTTTGAAGTAGTAAGTCTCCGACATAAGCCCTCTACATCCATACGCAACTTTATCAAGCTCCTCTTTTCCTTTTAGTGTAGATAATTTAAGCCTGAATTTACCAATAAAATCCTCTGCCGGGCCATAGATGTTTGCCAAGTCCCAGGTAGTAAATCTTGTCTCATGATATCTCGTCATATCTTCGATTGCCAAGCAAGCGTCTAGAGTACATTACTCCTAAAAAGTTCTTTAAAGAACTTGACGATGAATTCCATTTTGTATTAGACCCTTGTACCACGGCTCAAAATGCCAGATTAGCATAGATGATTGAGCAGGGAGGAGTTATTGGAGCTGTGCCTGACTAACTATCGAAGTGTAGTTGCGTGGGCTTATTATGTCAGTTATTAGTTCAACGGTCAGAATAATTCCAGAGAATATTTATTGAAGGTAATATTGAAATTATTGTCCCTCAGTAAATCACTATGGATTAAGTTGCCATCAGGAAACAGTTCTAGGTCTTGTATATTTTTCTATAATTGATTTGTGCTGCGGATATGTTTTGGCAAGTGTTTCCATATCTCCTGACTTCCAGTCATTATAATCAAATCCCGGCGAAACAGTACAGCCTACTAAAGAATAACAATTATGGTTATCAATAGATGCTGCAAACCAAGAGCCTGACTTTACAACTGCTTGAAACGTCTCTTTATTATCGACGTCAGGACCTAATCTTACCTCATCTAATCTTCCATCTGTTTCTATTATATGTAGAATCATACTGCTGCCGGCATAAAAATGCAAGAGTTCAGCTGACTTCAATTTGTGAAAGGCTGAAAATTGATCTCCTTCTAGTAAATAATAGATAGTAGAGCAGGTATTACGAGGTCCATCGTATTCAGGCAAATTTACAAATTTTTCAGACCTATATGTTTCGACAAAATATCCTCCTTCTGGATGTTTCTCAAGATGAAGATTGTCAATCCAGTATTGAGCATTTTTATCCAAGACTCATTATACAGATAACCAGCAGGATTTGAATTTTCCTGCTTCGCATCGATTAGCATCGGAAGACAGTAGCTTGTTCACAATATCCATCCTCAGCCTCTCAGCTCTGTAACTTTCAATCCTCCTTCTGGATGCTTCTGAAGACAGTTTGTTAATTGTTATACGCCCATACATAGGGTTACAAAATACGCCCATACATAGGGTTACCCGACATGGGTTACACTTCTGTCAGGAAGCGTCCGCGATAGGTCTAATACTGGATTACACCGCACCTCTAAGCAATTGGTTTCGCAATCAGGGATGAGCTGCTGGAAGCGACCAGCGCCTGTCAGCAATGTGCTGCGAGAAGCGACCTATGGACCAATCCGTACGATAAGAATTACTTAGTTCCACGATAACAAGACATCCCTAAACTGAGCTGTCTATTTTTTTAACTGAACCTCTGAGCTAACCAAGTCCGTACAGATTATAAGAAAAACTAGATCAAGGTTGCAGCTACTATCTATTGCAGTGTCTGGTGAACTGTTGAATGCTGTAAATTACAAATCAATATCCGTTGACATACTCCTGTAGTCGGATGATGCTTCCGACTTCGTGTAGCAGATTCTGGTCTTAGCTTAGACCAAATACTTGAACATTATCACCTGACCGGCTGAACCCACATACATCTGAAATTCTATTAAATTGTCCGTTACTGGTGCCAAGGGATCCCCACGCTGTAATAAACTTACCATTACTATCAAACTTTTCTATACGATCATTACCATGTTCTACTACATATACATTGCCTAAAGCGATATGCCCTAATTTGTCAACGGTAATACCTTCAGGATAGTTAAATTGACCGTTAGCGGAACCACGCTGTAATGAACGTACCGTAGTCATCAAACATTTGGATCCTATTATTATAAGTATCAGCTACGTATACATTGCCTTGCCTAGAATCCACGCCAATGCCTTCTGGATAATGAAACTCACCGCTACCTGTCCCGATAAAACCCCATTTTCTTAAGAACGTACCACTACTATCAAACATTTGAATTCTATTATTATTTCTGTCTGCTATATACAGATTATTGCCACAAGGGTAAACAGCAATATCACGTGCATGATTTAACTGACCATTCCGTCCGCCATTTGAACCCCACGCTGTAATGAACGTACCGTTACTATCAAACTTTTCTATACGATCATTTCCTCGATCAATTACGTAGATATGACCCAAAGCGTCTACGCCAATACCTCCTGCATCCCTAAATTGACCATTACCAGTACCAAGAGAACCCCACTTTGTCACGAATACATACTGTTCCCCTAGCTCTCCTCTTACAGCTGATGATAATGATTGATTATTGCCTATTGATCCAAACAAAATAATGAATCCTAACCCAAGAAATACGCCTACTTTCGTAGGGAATCCTGAGTTCATGGCTTCTATTTACACTTCACTCAATAAAAATATGATCCGATATAACAGAAATTTTAATTCACATCGAATATCGCTGGCCTATCAAGAACAATTCAGGTTCTCTTCTAATTAAAGGACTTTTTGTATGAATATGGTACTACAATCGTGAACCTTTACGTATGCGAGAGATTTCCTTGGTCTTCTTTTGATGACGTATTGACAAATCTCCTTTGTGATACATTTTGTTTTAAATTGCCACTTGTGTAACTTGAACTTCATGGTATCTTACTACAGCTTTTATAACATTTAGCCTAAGTGGAATCGCTTCTTGGTGTTACGATACTAGGATTATATATCTGTAGATATTTTTGACACATAGCACAACATATGACGATAACGATAGATGCAAATTCGCTAGCATCTCGTTTAGATGATCCAAACATTGTCATTATAGATGCGAGAGAAATTATGGCGTATAGGTTTAGACATATTAAGAACGCTAAGCCACTTGGGGTAGAAAGTGTTATTTCAATTGCAGATAACGGAGCTAATCTAGTCATAGATGCGCCCACTGCTGAACAACTCTTCACCTCACTTGAGATTGACGATTCTAAGAAAGTTGTAGTTTACGGAGAGAGTATTGATCCTTCAGCAGCTAGGATAGTCTGGACCTTAATGTATCATGGACATCTAAATGTAAGACTCTTAGACATCGGTTTTAACCAATGGCGCCAGAGAGGATATCCAGTCACAAGAGATGTAGTTCCGGCACAGCGAAGCAGTATAGGTGCTCCTCAATTCAAGTCAAAAATAAATCCAACAATTAGAGCAGAGGCTGATTATATAAAGACAAAACAAATTGATTCTAATGTAGTAATTATAGATGCCAGAACACCTCAGGAGCATTTTCAGGCTAGAATTCCAGGGTCACTACTAGATTCTTGGGAAGAAGGAATAGGTTCAGGCGGTGAAATGATTAAGAGTCAAGCTGAGTTAAAGAAGGATTTTGAAGGACAAGGTATAAGCAAAGACAAGGAAATCATATGCTATTGTCATTTAGGAACGAGGGCATCTCATAAATATTTACAATTAAAGCAAGCTGGTTATGATAGAGTTAGATTATATGATGGCTCGATAATTGATTGGGCTCAGCGTCGTAATCCAATAAGATAATGTAGAATCTGGATTTTTGTTAGTCAAATGCTGTAAATCTAACGACGTTCGAGTCACGTAAGATATACTTCAATCATTTCTAGATAGACAAGGCGTTACATTAATAATAAGACTAAATTTATTCATGACTCTATTTTAAAGTCAGTCGTTCTTCTCTTGAAGTGCCTAATGGGAATCTACATATTAACGCCTCTTCACATTTTTGGCGTCACCATTACTCCGAACTGGGTAGGATCTGATTGTCGGAGGTCGAGCCTTATTTGCTCATTGACTTTATTCTAGCATAAGTAAGTATTGCGGCGATTGACTTACAATCTTCCACTTGACCACTAATGCATTTTTCGATGGCGGTGGTTATTTTAATCCTTTTTATTGTTATATTTTCGTCATCGTCTCGTCGTGCTCTCTTTATTTTTTTTAAATCTGTCGCGATATAAATATACATCAGTTCTGTATCATAGCCTGGTGCTAGATAGATCTTCAGCAGCGGAATTAGTTTTCCTACGTAGCCGATCTCTTCTGCCATTTCTCTCAGCGCAGCCTGTCGTGGAGTTTCTCCTTGCTCTATTTTTCCTGCGGGAATTTCTAACAAAGTTTTTCGAGCTGCATGACGGTACTGACTCACAAAGAGTATGTAATCATTACCTAAGATAGGAATCAGACCCACTGATGGCAAATGTTCGACGATTTCTTTTTTAATCATCTTATCGTCAAACAGAAACTTATCAAGCCTAAGCGAAACGTTGCCAGCGTATATCTTCTTGCTTTCTATTAGCTTTATCATTACTCACTTTTCATTTAGCTTTCCGAAGCTTAAAGGCATTCCATAAGAAGTCTAACCGACTTATACATGATATTCGCTATCTCTACAAGCTCAAAAGTTAATTTTATATGCCATCTTGATTGTCTGGAATATGTGAACTATATTGACGGTGAAGGTGGCATTATCGTACCCAAATCTGTTCGACCGATAATAAGTTATGAAGAGACTTTTCTTGGGAACAAAAAAGGAGCCAAGAAGCAATTTCGATATGGTAAATTACACATAAGAGAATACAATGATTACTTTGTCATTCATATGGATAAAGTCGATCCAAGGAAAGACCCTATCGGACATTTGTTGATAGATGCGCCTGAATACATAGTTGCTACCGTGGCAGCATTAAAAGCGGCGAAGCAAGCCGGCAATACTGTATATACACAAAAAAGAGGAGGAGCCAATGCCTTAGTAGAAGTTCTAACGGCAGCCTGTTTGGCAAGTACTGTCGCTGCCACATTCTCGTACATTGTAACCAATGTTGTGAAAGAAGTAGATAGGAACATATAGAATAAATGGAAAATCCTGCACAGGTTCCCAGGAGTATTAGACGAGATAAATCAAAGATTCCTGTAGTCACTTTTAAAAGTCCTTCGAAAATTCAAGTCGCGAAAGTCGTGCTCAAGCTATTACCATTTATAATCAATTTCAGAAAAGATCGTCGTGAATGGGTGAAGAGGGAAGGGAAAAATATTAATGAAAAAAAATACCGAAAACATGCACAGAATGCACTAAGGACTTTTATTGAGTTAGGTCCTTCGTATATTAAACTTGGACAATGGCTATCCACACGAGCTGATATTATGCCCCAACCCTATCTTGAAGTATTGGCTACGTTGCAGGATGACGTCCCCCCGGCGCCATTTTCAAAAACGAGACCGGTTATTGAAGATGAGCTCGGCAAAATTGAAAGTATATTTGGAACATTTGACACAAAAGCGTTTTCTGGAGCGAGTCTTGGTCAGGTATATCGAGCAACATATAATGGTCAGCAAGTTATTGTCAAGGTAAGCAGACCAGAAATCGAAAAAATTATTGAAAAAGATATTGCGATTCTAAAGAGCATTTTGCCGCTTGCAACTCGCTTTATCGATCCAAATCTACGATTTTCCGCCGAAGCGATGCTGTCTCAATTTATTGAAACAGTTTATGAAGAAATGGATTACAATAAAGAAGCAGATAACCTAATTGCAATCAAACAAAATCTGAAGGGCGAAAGTATAGTTATTCCTAATGTCATTTTAGAGCTAACATCTAAACACGTAATTACCTTGGAGTATATTCAAGGCATTAAGATTACAGACATCTCATCATTGGATAAAGCAGGAATTGATAGAGAAAAGCTGGTGATCAGAGTGCATCATATATTTTTCAAAATGCTACTACAGCATAGCATCTTTCATGCCGATCCTCATCCGGGCAATATTTCTGTAACCAACGCTGGCGAAATAATTCTGTACGATTTTGGAATGGTTGGCAGACTAGAAAATGAAACTCGTCTTAAGTTAATCAGGTTATATCTTAGCTTAGTGGAGAAAGATCCCTCGAGAGCTGTTAACGTTTTGATAGAACTTGGGACGTTAGAGCCAACTGTAAATCGCTATATTGTCGAAAAGGCCCTAGAGCTTAGCATACAATCGTTGCATGGTAAAGAAGTAGATCGAATGGAAGTAAGAGCGTTGATGGATCTTACAAATAAGACATTGAGCAGATTTCCATTTAGATTACCCAAGAATCTTGCATTATATATGCGCATGGCGTCTATAGTGGAAGGAATCTATCAGTATCACAACGTGAAATTCCGATTTGTTAAAGTACTTTCACAGCTACTAGAGCAAGAAGGACTGATCAGGGAGGCATATATCGAGGAGGTAAAAGATTCAATGAAAAGATTTGCGAAAGGAATTGAACAGTCAGTAGAGCTTGCCCCACTGCTAAAGTCGTATCTAGATGCACAACAGATTTATGGTAATAGACGCCAGACCAGCTATAACTTTTTGGCAGCGAGTGTATTCGCGTCGACTTTATTTCTAGGATCTGCTTTAGTTCTTCCTCATAACCCGGATATTGCTTACGGTGGTTTTATCGCTTCAGCTGGCGCATTTGCTATTTCGTTGGTAGCGATTGTGAAAAAAAGATTCTAGAAATAAGTAACCAAATGAGGTGATGACACGTAAGCCCAATCGCTTCTGGTCTGCGAAGGCGGCTTTAAGGGTAGGCGATCGATGTGCTTGAATGAAATGCTATAATGCGCATGGTATGAGCCAGACTCATGTTAAGTACTTGCCGTGGAATATCCTCCACTTGTTATATCCGGTTAATGACGCAAATACTCTTTTTGTAATACACTATAATTGTGCTACCGTAATTAAGTTGGTGGGAGTGTTGATCCTGGATAACCACCAGGATGAACTGTAATTACAAATTTACAATTAGGTGCTTTAGTATCACCTTTAGCAGGATTGAAGTTTAGTATTAATCCATTACCGTTCAGGCCACAATCAAAGTAATTTGCACCCCTTCCTCCCATCATAACATCATGACCTGTTCCACCATAGAATTGATCATTTCCTGCCTTTCCTCCCACCATAAGCGTAGAACCAATACCGCCTATAAAGATATTATTTCCCAAGCCACCGTAAAGTCTGTTATTATCAGTCGTCTGGCTAGTACTACCTAGAAGTACATTATTACCAGGTCCGGCAACTGCCTTGCAAGAGCCCTGACCACACTGTAGGACATTATTCCCTCCAACACCGTACAAACTGGCATCGAAAGTAGCGGTAGCAATTATGACAGCTCCTCTTAGAGTTCCAATAATGGGTGGACAACTTACTGTACAACTAGGTGCCACTATTAGATTGCTAGGGATATTAAGTCCTGGATATATGTTTTGTAGATCATCAATTGTACCTTGATTTGGAGGTGTAAATAGATGGTTTGGAATATGCAGAATGCAGCAATAATTTCCCCACCACCATCCCCCATAAGATGGATGTCCCCAGTGTGCATTCGCTGACGATGGTGGTATCGCTACTATTATCCCGGAAAGCATGACCGCTAAAATAGATATTACTCCTAACAAAAAGCCCGAAGTTTTCGCCAATTTATTCTTACTTTGCCACACCATTATATAATGAGTGCGCAACAGCATTCTTGAAGTTTTCTTCTTTCAAATAATATACCACTTTCTTTACAATAATAGATTGCAATGTACGACTGAATTTCATTCTTCATCATCTCCGTTCTTTGATTTAAATACGTCGACCTCAACAAATCAGATGCGCCTAAACGCAGTGGAGCGCAGACTGCCCTCATTCACGGGTGAAACCGACCTCTGATTTGTCAAAAGCCACAGTTTGTATTGGCTTGTTCGTTGAAGGTTAGTTCTTGCTAATCCTATACAAGTGGATCAATGAGGATAATTCAAATGTAATTGGATTTGACCTACAGATATATTATATCCTAGAAAGGCTAAGCAGTTGCGTCATTGTTTGTTCTATATAATTCTAGTATATTATTCTAGAACAAACTTGAAAACTGTGAGTTAAACGGCACTAAAAGCAGAAGTCAAAGTTATAGACTCCACGTCGAACCAGAACTTACAGAGCTACACCAGATTTAGAATAGTCCGTATGCTTGCGAAGGTTGTCGAGTCAGCTTATATCAAAGTCGAAAGAGTATTCGGAAAATTAAACTGAAATAACCAGCAGTGTATCACAACCCTCAATCCCAAACTTGAGGCACCTAAGCAAGCTTAATTCGTGCGCAAACTTGGTCTCCTGGTTATATCCGTTTTACTAAACGTTGCGGGTCAATTATTAACATGGTTTGCCAGAAACTATGATAAATTTCTGCATCAACTACCCTTTATTTAGCAGCTCGTTCTCCTCTGAATTCCAGATATGACTTTGATCTCAGAAAGGTAAAGTGGAAGTTCGTCGATGAAGCAATTGAATTTGGATACGGGTACCAAAGGGATACCATCAACAAATGCTATATCCATCGCATGAAGGGTCAATATAATAGGAATGGCATGCGAAATCTTTCTTCTATGAAATAACAATTTGGATGTCCTCTCAGCTTGCCTTTTTGCACATGAAGATAACGAAGAAAGGTCGTTTCGCTTCCAGTGTTTACAATCAGCTACGATAGCTAACTGAGAATTATAATTGACTCCAAGCACGTCAATTTGCATTCTGATTGGTTTAGAAAAGCGAAGATCGCGTTCAGCCACATATCCTGCCAAATTGAGAAGATCTGATGCAAACGATTCAAAATCCTGCCAGGTTAAATACTTAGAAACTGTTTCTATGTCGTTTCCACTTTGAAGTGCAAGTATCGCCACTTTCATCCTGTCCGCTCTAGAGAATGAATATCTTTGTCTGGAAATTTTGCCTATACCTCTCTTGACCAAATATTCTAAGACAGATCTTGCTGTAGTCTTAGCAATGAGTCCTGATTTAGCTTGAAATACTTCTAGAGTAATGTTAGGAGAAATGGCGGGTATTGCCATAGCCAATAATGCAGGATGCACAAAATGACAATAGTAAGCTACTATTTTAACAGAATTAGAAAATCAACAGATAGTCTTCCGTGTTTGACCCTTCGTCATAAGCGAAGCGTTTAGTAGTCTCATCTGAGACTCGAGACTTGTGTTTAGTAGTCTCAGTCATTTTATCGTCTTTTCCATTGCTCAGGAGACACTAAAGTCGCAGTGTATTATTCTTCAAAAAGCCAATGATATGCAAAACACAAAGTATTAAATTATATTTTGAAGAGCAACAACTTGCTACAGGCTAGAGTTAAGGCATATGAGAATAGAAGAAGAGTTCAGCAATACACGAAATAGCAACAATATTTTGAATAATAACGCCTCAAACGATAATAATCTTATTCTTTTTGATGATTTATTATCTGATTTCATACGAGTTAGAAAGAAAACCATAGAACTTTTTAAGCCACTAAAGGTAGAGGATGCGGTAGTGCAGTCTAATATCTTTGGTAGTCCACCTAATTGGCATCTTGCCCATGTTAGCTGGTTCTTTCAGAAAGTATTAGAAAAACATGGCATAGGAAATGCGTACATTGATAGTGATAGCAGCAGAAGTGGTGGCGACATTAATAATAGTGGTACAACTCCAAATCATGATCAAACTCAGATTAATTTAGAATACCTTAATTCATACTATCAACGGTATGGAAATATTCTGCCAAAATCAGAACGTGGCAAATTCCCGAGACCGACTGTGCAACAGACTTTGGAATATAGGTTGTTTATAGAGAGAAATATTATTTCCTTTTTAAAGGAGAAAGTCAAAGAAGAAGATGATCTCACCAATAGAGAATCATCATCACCAGCATCAGGACTAGAGGAATTGAAGTACGATATCATGTTAGGAAACCACCATGAGATGCAGCATCAAGAGCTTATGATATATGATTTTCAACATTATTTCCAACGCTTCGAAGACCCCTCAGACAATTACATTCCTGTTAAGGCGGTAACACAACAGGAAGGACAAGCTGGAGTAGAACAGCCTCGAATAAGACAAGCGATGTCGAGAAAAGTCGTAACAGAATTAGAAAAAATGGTCGAAATCCCAGGTGGAATTTATGAACTTGGTTTTAATGGAAAAGGCTTTTGTTATGATAACGAGCTTCCAGAACACAAAGTATATCTTCAACCTTACAAGATGGATGTAACACCGGTTACTAATGCTGACTTTATCGAATTTATTGAAGATGGCGGATACCATGACTACGAATATTGGTTATCTGATGGATGGGATTTAATTAGAGAGAATGCTTTGGAAGCTCCATTGTATTGGGTTGCTGTTAAAAAAAGAGAATACAATGGCAGTAGCAGTAATAATTATGATGACAACAGTGGTACTAATAGTACTAAATGGTTAAAGAAGGATTTTCGTGGTATTCATGAAATTAATAGAGATGAACCAGTGGTAAATGTTAGTTATTACGAGGCTGACGCGTACGCCAGATGGGCTGGAAAGAGACTTCCAACTGAAGCTGAATGGGAAAAGGCCGCAAGCTGGAATGATGATCTGCAAAGAAAAACTCTTTATCCGTGGGGAGACCGAAGACCTCAGCCTAAATATGCCAATTTGCTAGAATCATGTATTTGGGGTCCATCTACTGTGGGTTCATATGCTGAAGGAAGGAGCTATTATGGGTGTTGCCAGATGATAGGCGATGTCTGGGAATGGACATCCTCTGAGTATGTTCTGTATCCTGGCTTCAAACCAAAATTCTCAGAATATACTGATAAATGGGCCGTAAATCAAAAAGTTCTTAGAGGAGGATGCTTTGCCACACCATCTACTCAGATTAGGAATAGTTATAGAAATTATTTCAAACCACATGAAAGAATACTATTCTCGGGTTTCAGATGTGCCAAGGTTAATGATTGAAATACCTAAACTAACCTTTAGTACAAAGAAAAATACATAAACTAACCTTTAGTACGAAGAACTTACAAAATCTAGCTTAATCTTGATACCGTAGCTCATTAAAAGTTTGTTTCATGAGGCTTTGAATAGCAGAGACATAGAAATATCCATCTTAATATTGTAATATACAAGCATTTACTCCCTCTTGCAATAATTGCATCAGTGGAACAAAACTCAACACATAAGCAGGTAAGTTAATCTTAATCTTGGCTTTGTTCTAAGAATATGAGCGAATATACAACACGTTGTTCTTGGTGTCGTATCCGAGGTCACTTAACGTTAATACCCTAAATCCATTGTCATGTAGGTATGTCATTTCTTGAGCAAACAAATTCACATCTGTACTATCACGTGTCCTATTATTGTCTATGCTATGATATCCAATTATAGGAACAGCTAACACAGGTCCATTTACCATATTGTATTTCTGTTGAGTGTTGACCTCGTTAACAAAAATATTGAATATCTTTGAATCATTAAATGCGTTTGCTCTATCGATATTGTTATGACTCCACTCCCTAAGAGAATATCGATTTACAAAAGTCAAAGTACCATTGCTAAAGTATGTTCTACAATCTGTCTGACTAGAATATTTGATATACCCATTGCAATGTAAAAACATCAAAGTACCAAAGCCGTTTATTGCAAGGTCATAATATTTAGAAATTTCGTTAATAATAGTAGCATTATTTCTCTCGTTCCCGTGAGTGGTCGCGAAAGCCGTAGCGTTTATGCCATGGTTAGCCAGACATTTCTTCGATCCTGCTATCTCATAACTTAATTCACTAGGAAAAAGGTGTGTCATCCTTCTATGGGTCATTGTTTTAGATCCTATATCTTGCCCATCCTTCTGCAATGCTAAAACATCCTGCCAAGTTAAACGAGACTTATCTCCCACCCATAAACAAGTGATAAGAAAATTGCCCTTGAATCCGTATTTGTCTAG
Source organism: Candidatus Nitrosopolaris sp. (assembly GCA_049696495.1). Taxonomy (GTDB): domain Archaea; phylum Thermoproteota; class Nitrososphaeria; order Nitrososphaerales; family Nitrososphaeraceae; genus Nitrosopolaris. The sequence continues at coordinate 752 of JBAVTY010000679.1, read as the reverse complement.
GATTGGCTTGGCGTTTGTAAATTGTGATTTAATGGTATCCCCAAAAGTTAGAATTATTGCCTTATTTGGATGTGATGTCCCGGCAACGCTTGTTGTCTGCGCAGAAGAGAAAGCAGGGGATAAGAAAATACTAGAAATAAGTAATGCACAAATAATGAAAAAACTTCTTACTTTTGAATTGAATATAGTTGTCATGTTCAGATATACTCCCTGACGTATGCTATTTTAATGTGTAAGATATCACATATAATATAATATCTGCTGTATCTCTTGTCAATGGAAGGATCTTGCTAGGAATTGGCCGTTTAATTACCTGGTAAACCTTAAATCCAAACTTTTCCATCGCCTGTATAAAGACATGGGCATTATGAATCCCGACTTCCGTGTCGCCAATTACGATAGATGCTCTGCCCCCATGCTCCCCTGTGCATTGCTCAGAACCACAGTTGCATTTCAAAAAAGTAACGCTCTACTCGATTTTCTTCTCTCTTGTAAATTTGCCTGAGTTCTGTTACTGTTTTTCTTCCTAATTTGCTGTAAAGCTCAACAGATAAGTGATCGCCTTTCTCTATTGATCCTATGAACTGACAACTTATCTGCATACCCTAGCCCAATAGCAGTAAGTTGATGTAGATCCGCGTATTCGTACGCAGCCCACCATTAGAACCAATTAATTTTATTTGCTTTGAGTAAAGTGATTGAACATTTAATTTCACATCTGCACCGGTTAGACCTCCAAATGTCACCCATCT
>JBAVTY010000678.1:0-25670 GCA_049696495.1 Candidatus Nitrosopolaris sp. | reverse complement strand
CCAATAACCACCTCTTCTCTTACGATTGCAAGTCAATAAGGGGATGCATACCCCTTCTAAGCTAAATCGAAAACCGTGAAATCCTATTTACATTTGATTAAAACGTATTAAGCAACAACCCCTATTCAAGCTAAACAAATATCCTTTTGTATATTATCGTCCTATTAACTTGGGAACCAGCAAGAGGAAGAAAAGAGGCAGAGTTACTGAAGCAAATGACCATGCAATCTATCATGAACAGTTCAACACAACTAAGGAGACTAAGAGGATAAGATATTTGCACTTATCTCCTAATGTCAATGATTATGACACAGGAGAAACAGACATAGAGAACGAAAATGGTTCGGTATCTTTGAGTATCAGATCAAAGAAAACCAGAAATAAATTTCGAAACCTCGAGAAGACACATGGTCAATAAATCTGAGCAAGTAGCCTCGTAGGATTAGTCATGACAAACCATATACATCTCGTCCTTGGCCAAACATCATGCCTTGAATAGAATATATTATGTTTTAGAAAGATTGTGAATGCTGAATGCTGCTGGGCTTGCCGGGGTAGCTCAGCTTGGCCAGAGCGCTCGACTCATAATCGAAAGGTCGCGGGCTCGAGTCCCGCCTCCGGCACTCGCTACAACCATACCTTGGATTTTTTTTTGATTGCCTAAATTAATCCTGTAGACCGATGGATCAAAATAGAACTAGAATTCCCGTGTTACTGTAGCAGCGGCGCCTTCAGGGATCATGTGTCAGAGCGAACCGACTATAGCTTACCGCTGGCAATCGCATTATCATCCCAAAAAAATTTATTGTGAACTACATTCTTCTCATATATAGATTGGAGTCACCTAGATCTGTTTACGTTTATTTTCCTGTCCAAGAGACGATTGAAATAAAAGAAATTTCTGATATCCACTACGCTGTGAAAAGGATGGTGCAGTCTTATGCCGTTAAAAGTGATGCACACGAATTCAGCTATCGGCTCTTGCTACCAAGGGGTGAAGTCTTGACAACGAAGGCGAAGAGAATCGGGATAACAGCCCAAGCGGAGTTCCTACTGGCTCTAAGAAGAAAAAATCTGAAACCAAATCTAAAAGATATTCGTTATGTTCACGATGTAGATCATTATGGCTGGATCTTTGTCGACCCAACCTTCCATGATAATTTCTGTGCCAGCGTACAGTATAAGAATTCACTTCAAGATAATCTTGAAGAATAAAAATAGAACCGTTACTTGAGGGTTTAATCTGAATCTTCAAAGGGCCTTCGGAGGGATTTGAACCCTCCTCAAGCGGTACCCGTCGAAGGTCAGGTCGTCCACAGCCGCCTATACTAACCAGGCTATACTACGAAGGCCAACAAGGACGTTGCTCCTACCTTAATGACTGTATATAATTGTTAGATGATTGGATTCACTTTTTGAAAGTGTCATTGTCAGTAGACCAACCCTATACGGCTCTACCCAGGTGAACTGCTATGTGAGCGGCGTTCACCGCAGACTAACTGGCTTAGTAGAGCACCTTATCAACAATGTGTGCACAGAAGAAATAGAGATGGAAGTTATCAGTTGCACGGCTTGCCGAGACAGTTTCTTTTCATCATCGCGATGGAGATCGTGGAGAAAGCTATGAAGCCATCATAGAACTTTCAGTTGTGATTTTTTTAGCTGCATCGTAAATTATTTTTGCGACGTATGTTTCAATTCCTAACGCAGCCGAAACTGCGTTGGGCCCCTCCAACACAATAGACTCCACAGTTAAGCCAGATTTTAGCAACGACTCTTTCAAGCCAGGAGCTATCTCTAATTGCATAATACCCGATTCCAACTCACAGTGACATATACGTTTATTCTATTTAATATTTACTGCAAATTCTTCTTTCTAGAGTTTATGTGCACGTAGTAAATCCCTCGCCATGTTTCATAATTTTTGGGTTGTCAAGAGTTCTAGATTCTAGATCATAAATGCGATGTCATTAGCCATGATGCGAAGCACCATGAGCATCGATTTTTATCTCGACATCGCCGCTATATTTCGGTTTTATGGCTAATTGTGAAGGAGTGTAAATCAAATGTTCCTTTGTATATGACGAGAGTTCATAGTCATTTGTCATAAACAAAGCGTAGAATGGACAAGCATCTACACACAACCCGCAAAACACACATTTGCCAAAGTCTATTTGGGGCATGATGGCTTTCTTGTTGTGCTTCCACTGTTCGTCCACCTTCACCATACCAATCGCTTCAGCGATCCCTTCACAAGTAATTGCACAGAGTTGACAGCCTGTACATTTATCATGAAACAGAATGTGTCTACCCCGTAAACCAGCAATACCAACTGCTCGCTTCGGATCAAATTGATAACCATCACCAACGAATTTGAGTTTTTCTTCAGGATATCGAAAAGTGAATCTTTTCATAAGAAGGTGTTTGGAACCTGATTGAATAGCCCTTATGAAGCCAGCTGCTGTCGTCGTTGAGGCAGAACGTGAAGATGGAGCTGATGATGATGTCATTAGATTGATAACGAATCCTGCTTATATTAGTATTAATACTGTAAAAACCTTTCCTAAAATTTGAACCCTTTTAAATTTGACGATAGATACAACGAAGGGTAGTGGAGTTCACCATAGGACTGTTACATAACAACGAAGCTTCGACATGATTCCTAAAAATAATCCCGTGTTACTCTAGTAGAGCATTATTGTAATGCCGAAATCAAATTTCAATTGTTAACTCTTGAGTGTGCGCCTTAACAATATTTAAAACAACTCTTTTACAACATTTTTAATGTATGGCATCCATTTTGATCGCAGAATGCAAGACGATCGGACAAAAGATGCTAGACGAAACTGGATTCCCGCATCCTTTCAAAAATCCTCGCAAAAAATTGCTGTTGATGTCGTAAAGCAATTCTTAACTGAGGGCATTAGCATGATTGGTCTTGGTAGCGGTCCGATGGCAACTGAAGTTGTCAGAGAAATTTCAAAATTGCCATGCAAAGAAAATCTGGAGTGTATTACGACCTCTACCCAAGTTAAACTTGAAGCCGAAGAGGCTAACTTAAAAATAGTAGATGATGGCCTTATCACCGAACTTGAAATCTTTTTTGATGGAGCTGACCAGATTGATGGAAACAGAAACATGATAAAAGGCGAGCGAGGATCTCTCCTAAAAGAAAAGATTTTGCATTCAGCAGCCAAGAATGTCATCATTATGGCAGAGTCTACGAAATACGTAGAATCCTTCAACCGACCTGTACCTATTGAGGTTCATCCATTTGCTAGGTGCATAGTACAAAAAAAACTAGAAGTATTGGGCGGTCATTCGAAACTGCGTATGCTAGGTGAAGATTATGTATACGTGACCGAGAACGGGAATCTCATCTTAGATACTGAATTTGTATCTATACCAGATGTCCGAAAAAAAGAAGTTGAACTAAAGAATATTGCTGGTGTAGTTGAAGTTGGGCTGTTTACTAGACATGCAAATGTTTATTACAAAGCCAATGAAGACGGATCATTTGAAAAAATACTCGGATAGGTCCGAGGGTCTTCTGTTATATATGAAAGATCGCATAATAGTTCTTCATAATCTGGTGGGAACATCAAACGTCATGGCAGTCCAAGGTGCAGAAATACAAAATCCATAAATGGGAGTACGAGTGGGAATACGTGTCATAAAATAAATGAAGGCACTCAAAGGATTACAATATGCTGCTGCAGCCACTACGATAATTACAGGATTATTACAGCTTATACTTTCGAGCACTATAAGAACATTGGAAAAAGGCGATCCTACCATAGAGATATTTGTCATAGGAATAGGGGTACTCCAGTTATTCTGGGCTGTTGGTATGATCAGAAAATGGGGTAACCAGTTCTACTCCCTGGCTAATGGTATCACAATTGCCCTGATCTTTCTGTGGGTGCTCTTAAGGTTGCCGAAGCCTATTATTGGAACTGCTTTGCCTATTGATTCACTTAGTATTGCAATCGAAGCATTGCAAATTGTCTTTTTTGCATTGTGCACTATAATTTTGACTGTAAAAGAGGAGCATAAACCGATAACAACCCCATCCTCGACCACCCCAGCATTGAAAACAAATATAATGAATAGCGTTCAAATGACCCCCAGATATTCGACTATGGCTAGCAGAACGGCTGTTTTAGGAATTGGGGCTGCGGTAATCATTATCGGGCTTGCTGGAATTACATATTACATGTCCCAGGTAGTACAAGTGTATGAGGCTAAGACAACATCTACACCTCCATACACTTCTATGCCACAAATACAGACTCCGGGTTCAGTTTACGCTGAAATAGCATTTGTCATTATCTTCATTGCCGGTTTATTCATTGCTTCGTATGGAGCCACTCTTAGTGGTCGTTCGGCGAGACCAGAGATCGGCCGATAATATCAACAGGGTTGAAGTGGATTGTCAATTGATTGGCGAATTATTTTCAGACCCATTATTGAATGATGGAAACCTGTGGATGTCCTAAATGTTCGCAAAGCAACTACTAGAGGCTCTTGATTCGCTTTTTTTGTTTTCGTCTTAGTCACACAAACATCACCTGATTTGTGGGTTAGGCTGTGACAAACTAGCGCAATTGCAGTAACGATAAAAAATGGTGCATGTCTAATTAATGAAGGCAAAGTTCTCGTGAACTTTCCTTATTTATCTTCGTATTTTTTGTCATGATTCGAACTTTGCCGAACGTTCAAAAATATATTCATCCAAGTGCCATTAACTTTTGAGAGTTCTCTGGCAAACTGATTATATATATTTACAGCTGACAGAACGAAATCTTGCCATATAGCCATGCCAAGAGTAAACGGATAAACATAATCTCTGCTTGATGGAGGTTCAATCCTATCAACGTCAGGATTTGCATCCTGTCTGCTAACAACTACGCCTTGAACATGCAGTTCCTCTTTGAGAACTTGTTGATCTACCTCAAGTTCTGCAGGCATCGTGGATCGTACTTTTAGAGTTTCTGTCTCTTTATCTTGTGACTTGGGCTTGGACTGCGCCATCGTCTCGTCTTGTTTCTCCATGATGGTCTTTGCTGCTAACGAATTTGTAACAGCTGCAATTTCCTTCGTTTCATCTATTGTATCTCCCTCGTTTTTTGATTCTGATTTTTTGATAGGCAGTGTTTGATAATTTGGTGGCTGTTTCATAGTCAGTAATGCTCCTCGCAATTCCATTGTTTTTGCATCTCCCTTCTGAACGATTTGGCTGGCTGTTTCTTCTGCGCTCTCGACGGGAAGATGGGCGTTATTGTTGAGGATTTTTTCCTCACTGTTCCCTTCAATCTGAGCTTCAGACTTTTTTGTCATATCCATTGTCGGTAGAATTGTTGCATGAACTGGTGATTTATCTACAGCTTTCTTGGTCCTGTCATCGTCTTTAGAGTGTGCCATGTTACATCCAAGCAATAATGTAACTTGGTGGAATAAAAACGTAACAATAATGTAGAATAAAAAATAACACTTTGAGTAAGATTTAACAAAATTGGTGATTTCTCATAGGTATTCAACATAATGTATATATTAAATCTCAAATTCGTTGGCTCGATTTGGATCCAACCTTGATATTGTAACTGAAAAAGGACCAGACAAATCCGATTCACTTAAAGGTTTATCTGTTAGACTGTTTTGTAATATTTGTAAGACTTTTTCAAAATTTCTCATCAATAGCCTTTTTCTTGCCGTTCCTTGTTTATCAGGTTTTTCCTGAAATATTCATCTAGAATTCCCTTTGGCGTCATACCAAGTTCTATTGATACCTGCACAAGGAAATGCCACAAGTCTATTATTTCCTCTCTTGCTTGAGCCTCATCAAATTTAACAGGCTTCTTCCACCATTTCCAGTTCGTAAGTCTTTGGAGCTCTATAGCCTCGTGGATCATTGCAGTTGCAAGTAAAGATATTCGTTCTTCTTTTGCCTGCGGGTAGCGCGTCGAAGTGGTAATAGCTGCCAATTCTTTTTGAAGTTTGAATATAGTTTCAAGTCCATCCATATCTTATCAGATATTGAAGTGACTTTGCTGGTAATATTAAAAAGATATACCAGAAGTTGGCTGAGTACAAACCAGTTTTTTCTGATGCAGTTATAATATTATTTGATTTGGAAAAGCGACCTGAAGTCGCTCTCATTTCTACCTAATTTTCCTAACTTTATTCGGATCAATGTTCTGACCTCGACTATACCCATAGTGTGTTTTGGTATTTTGCAAAATTCTTTTTGGCAACATCCTCTACGACAATGCCCTGATAAAGTACTTAATTCTGCATTACTGCCACACGCCTCTTGTGGCCCACTGGTAAATCGCTGTTTCATCGGGGTTAACCCTGGCAGCGTCAGACTCATCTCTCTTTAGGTTCATGTATCCCCTTGGCATTTTCATCCTTAATCGCTTACGCAATTTTAGAAATGTATCGATATCTCCATGGATAATCATCCTGTATTGCATAAGCAGTTCTTTCAGAATCCAGTCATCATTCACACTATTTACTATATCATCAAAATTTACTAGCGTGGACTTCATCAAAACAATGGACTTTCTAAGAGCTTTGTCAATTAGATCTTTTTCTTGAGATATCCTCCTGTCTGGATATTGATCACTATGATCGTTAAATTCATCCTTTTTTGCTTTGGAAATCTTCACAATATTCCGGATCTCGACCTTAGTCAAAGGATTCTTAATGACAGAATTAGCGAATTCTTGCATAGCTTCTTTATCTAATGGCAACATTTCTAATGCCACGCTTGGAGTTATTCGGCGGTGAATAATTTCATTGCGAATGTTTTGTGGAAGACGAAGGAGCTGTATTCTCTTGGTAACAAACTCCTGACTTCTCCCAATGCGCGCTGCCAATTCGGTTATCCCTCCCCAGCCACGACCTTCTCCGTACTGACTAAATGCAATCGCCTCTTCAATAGGATTCATAGTCCTATGGTGCACGTTTTCTACAAGGCCTATTTCATAGGCTTCCTTATCTGATAAATCAATTACATGAGATGCAATCTTTCGTAATTTTAAGAACTTCGCCGCAGCAAATCTGCGATTGCCTGCAACCACTTCATACTCGTGGTGCATCGGTCTTACAAGTATCGGCTGCAATAAGCCATGCTCTTTGATTGAAGAAGCTAGCTCATCTATATTATCCAAACTTATACGGAATTGATTCGGAGAATGTCGAAGCTTACTGATGCTGATTTCCTGAATGACACCAAGGTAACTCATCTCAGCTTTTTACCCCAATAAGGTTCTAAATAAACAATTGTAATCTGACCTGTTGCAAATAAAAAGACCACTTACAAAACCGTCTTGACAGTTGAAGTATACTTTCTGCTCATAATCTTGAAACTCCTTGATTACCAACTCACACGGGGTTAGCAACGTCAGCATCAAGCCGGTAAGTACACTTCAATGCTTAGCTGAAAGGATGAAATAAACTCAAATCATAGTTCGAATTTGATAGTATTATTTCCTTTCTAGAAGTAGGCAAAGACATATGCGGCTATGTAGATATTGTGGTACTTCTGAATTACCGAATAGTCGCAATTTGTTTGCTAAATCCGTGCGTCTGCAATTTTTCCATTTGCCTTTGATGTAAATATAATGCTCTTTTCTCCTCACACGGAACCCACTGATCAATCTCGCAAGCGTAGAAGAATTGTAAATTCTATGCTCTCTGCGGTATCCCTGAATATTTTTGTCTTCGTACGGAACTGTTAATATGACTCTGCCTCCTTTTTTTAAGATACGGAAAATCTCCGTGAACGCTTTTACATCACCTAGCGCGTCGTATTCACTAACGAAATGAGGGGTTGGCTGGATTCCAATATGTTCAACTGTGCTAATACAAATTACTTTATCAAAAACTTCATCGCGGAAGCCCATCATTCTAGCATCCATTCTCAATAACACGAAAGGTGACTTTTCTTTCCATTCCTCGAATAGCTTCGGTGACCCTTTGGCGATGTCAATGCCAAATACATGCCATTTTTTATTATTCCCGAAATTGCTGAGTGCGCTTGTCACAGCAGACCGTTCTGATCCGACATCGAGTACCTTCATATTGATTCTAGATGGCATTAAATTTCTCGAAAGAAATCCATACTCAACTACTCTCTCCGATATGATGCCGCCAAGTAAGCCATCCGTATCTAACCTACGGATGCCATTGTGAGTTGTGTTGCTAGACGAGTGCTCCGTCACTAAAGAATAGATCGGAATACTTACCCCTGTCCTGGAGCTCTTGCGGTGACCTGTAACATGAATTATTTTTTTTTGTTGAAGATAAGAGATGGACTTTGTTACATCAGCCATTTTCGCATTCTTAATTTGCTTGTAAATTGAGTATCCATCTGCAAAAACACTTTTTTTTAATATAGAGATTATTTCTTTTACATGATTCAAATACAGAAAAATAGTCAGAAGAGATATTCTAATTTTATGATTGGAGCGAAGCCTCTTGTGTGTGCTATGTTTGTCGCTCGAATTTATCTTGTGCTAGCTTTTGGTTATTGATTATCCGCTTTAGTCTTTTCTTGCTCACTGCCGCCGTACTTGTCACCCTTTTTTAACTAACCTTACATCGATAGGATTGACCCACTCAGACACGTCAGCTCCGGTAACCGAATCCATATCACTTGGAATGAGATAGACAACATCGTGCCTTGGAGGAGCCCGCTTTTGTGTTGCCAGACTTACCCCTACAAAGACAGCAAGCGAAACTATTGGCGGGATCATTGTATCTAAGCCCGCATAATTGGCGTATGGGCTGCTAGAAGGTGCAATAGTTATTAAGAAATACAAGATCATCCTTAGAGTCGATCCAACTACAATTGAGGCTATTGCTGCAGCAGTAGTTGATTTTTTCCAGTATGTTCCTAAAACCAATGGCACTAGACAACCGGCCAATACGATGTCAAATGCAAGTATCAAGTATGTGCCAGGTCTTGGAATAATAGCCCCAAGCGCGAAAGCAGTGAAAAACACTGGTATAATTAGGAGCCTTGTTGCCAATAATAACTGCCGGTCAGTCAGACCAGGCCGTTTAAGAATATGCTTAATAATATTTCGCTGAAGCATATTTCTAGACAGGACACTAGCGATAGCCAGAGTGCCACCATTTGCGGTGGACATGCCGCAACTTACTACGCTTACAAGCATCATAATACCTATTATCATAGGAGTGTGGTTTATTGCGACTATCGGAAAGAGTGTATATGGATCGCTGATCTTGGGTTCTACTGTATGCCCAATAATGCCAATCATCGTGACTGGAATCATCATTAGCAAAGTCAGACCTGCTCCCATGTAGCATCCCTTTTGAGCGGTTCGTCCGCCATCGGACGCAAATACTCTCTCCATAAAGTCCAATGCAACAATATCTCCTATTCCCAATGAAATGATTCCGGCCCAATTAACTAGTGCACCACTAGCTGGATTGGTGACAGCCAATAATCCTGACATATCCATGAAGTTTGGAGGGACATTTGCGACTATCGTTTGTAGACCTCCTGGAATCGGTGACCACGGTCCAATGAAATAAATAAAACCCAACCAAAATCCGGCTATTGCCAGATAAATGTGGAAGATATCGGTATATGCGCATGAGAACAATCCACCAAAGTACGTGTACACTAATACTACTGCGGTAGAAATTAACATCGCATAGATTAGTGGTATTCCTAATACTACAGACAGAATGTAACCGCTCGCGCCAAGATTGCCTGCGACTAGAACTATGAAGCTTATAGACATCAGGGTTCCTGACATTATTTCCGTAACGTTTCCATATCTCCTAAAATAAAAATCCGCCAAAGTAATCATGTTCATCCGATTAAATATTTTACCAAAAAAGGCTCCTGTTAGGACAAGACAGATCGCCAATCCAAGAGTAAGTATACCTCCTGCCCAAAATCCGCCTCCAAAGGTTAATGACACATTCCCTAATGATGCATTCCCATCCACTGCCTCTGAAACAAGCATGGTCCCTATGAAAAATAACGGCAAACTCTTTCCAGCTACGATATACCGTTTGCTGCTTTTCTTTACAAGTTTACCTGCCAAAATGCCCACAACGGCAGTGGCAGCTACAAAGCCCATAACAGCTATAGGATAACTTATAGGGATACCTGCCACGAGCCATATAGTTAGTACTTAATTATATAAATATGATGTAAGTCGAATATATTAACATAAATTAATTTATATGATGCATTCTTTCCATAGAATAAAACAATGGAATGTATCACTAGGATCAAAACTTACCTTTTTCCGGAGATATGTTCTCTGATAAAATACTCTATAGAACACAACTGATTTTTAATGACAAAATCAGCGAACTCTTACATTGCTTGTTTGTCCTAAGGCAAAATTTCTAATGCCATACCTAGACTTATTCGCTGGCGAATAATTTCAATACGAGTATTTTCTAAAAAGCTCAATAGGCAGTTTAGATTCTATGATCTCTTGCCATGTGCATTCTAAAGGCTAACTCGCTTCTGAACTCCTCGTCACATGTTATGTATAAATTGGTCGTCTTTTTATCGTGCATTTCAGTTGCGTGTGTCAAGAGTTCATCTCGATCTTTGAAGGAACTGCCACAGGTTCCACATCCATATTTTTTTGCCGAACAATTCTACGAACCTTGTAAATTTTTATATTTAACGGTATTTTCAGCCATAGCGGCGCCAGATTTGTACTAAGAATCTATTTCATTTTCTTCAGCTTTGTGTAAAGAAGCGGATCTAATTTTTTTGCTTTATCGAAGCAACGTTGTGATCGATCAAGCTCTCCGAGGATAGATAGCACCCTGCCCTTGTTATACCAGGCTTTAGCATAATCTTCTCTATTTTCTATAGCTTTATCAAAACATTCAATTGCTTCTTTGAGTCTGTTAGACCCGATAAGGCTTAATCCTTTATTATGCCATGTAATGGCGTTCTTTGGATTTATTTCCAGTGCCTTTGAAAAAGAGGCAAGAGATTCTTCTGTTTTTCCTTGTTTATCCAAAATCAACCCCCTGTCTCCCCACGCGAAGTCATTTTTTGGATTTAATCCTATAGCTTTATCAAAACATGCAATTGCTTCATTAAGGTTGTTTGAATTCGCCATGTCTTCGCCATATTTCACATATTCATCAGAAGCTTCTTGTCTACTAACGACCTTGTGCTTGATTGTACTATTATCTACCTTTTTCTTTGAGAACCAACCTAGTATCATAATTACAAATTATTTAACTCGCAATCAAGGTATTAATATATTAAGAGTTTCTTGATAAACTCAATTGCGCACGTAAAAGATTCGCCATTCATTTATGAAGATCCTCACCTTCCTTATACAACTGATCCTCCTTTTTGTCTCCCTTTAATCCTATTGTGCCAATGTACAAAAAGACACCACTTGCAATTAAGATGGCAGCAAATATGCCATACACCTCTGATAGATCCACATTTTTTTGGCTTTTCCTAGTTATTTAAATTTTTAAAAGTATTGACTGACAATACTGATAAGTCGAGGTGGAATATATCAAAATTATACAGCCATTCAATTGATAGTGAATCAGATGTTTCAACGTCCGATCAATATGCTTAAGAAATAGTTATCAATTATAAAATAGCGATTAAGACATGGGAGCAGAGTTTTATGGTGAATCATACAAAGGGAATGACGAACCAATATTTGGTGGCATCCCGACATTCTTGAAGTTACCTTGGCTTAGAAGTCACGAAGAATTGAAGAAGGTTAAACCGGATGTAGCTATCATCGGAGAACCGTTTGACTTTGGTACTACCATACGTCCTGGTGCAAGATATGGTCCAAGGGCAATTCGTGCTGCTTCGACAGTTCCTTCTCCTCCTTATGAGCACTTCAACATTGAGACAGGTATGGATCCTTTCGGAGTTTTCAAAACTGTAGACTATGGTGACGTAGTTGTCTCACCTGGAGATGTCGTAGAGTCACTCAGAAGGATGACTGATAAGGTAAAAGAAGTACTTGACATCGACGGACTTCCAGTCATCCTCGGTGGTGACCATTCAGTCACGTTTGCAAACGTAAGAGCCTTCGCCAAAAAATACAAGAATATTGGGATGATTCATATTGACACACATGCTGATTGTGCTCCGCAAGGGCTGTGTGGTTTCAAGTACGACCATGGAGCCCATATTAGAAGAATTATGGAACTAGGCTGCCTAAAAGGGAAGAACTATACTCTAATCGGCCCCCATGGATACTGGCCTGGACCAGACCTTTACAAATGGATGGCAGATCAAGACTTCCAATGGTTCACCATGTTAGATGTAGAAGAGTTAGGAATTGATTCAATCGCAAAAGAAGCAGCTGATAGGGCCAATGATAACGTTGATGCAGTATATATCAGCTGGGACATTGATACATTTGACCCGGCATATGCACCAGGAACAGGAGAACCAGAACCAAACGGATTAACATCACGTGAAGGAATGAGATTGATGCGGCTGTTATCGACCTCATTTGATCCAGACAAGTTTGCGTTTGACCTAGTAGAAGTCGCGCCAAATTACGACGTGAGTGATCAAAATTCGTACAATGGAGGAATTACGTCCGGTTTAGCCAACAGACTGATAACAGAACTTCTCGCAGGACTGGCCATAACAAAGAAAGGCGAGAATGAGGGCAAACCAATAAGACCAAAGATCTACCGAGGTACCGGGCATACCTATAACTTTGGCAAGCCAAGAGCTAAGGCCCCAAAAAGGAGCAAATGATTGTAATTAGAGCTGAGGTAAGGGGAGAACCAGATGTCCCACCCTTTACAAGAGTCTTCGAGTACCTTGATGAATCCGATGAAGAAATATTTTATGGCTCGATAAAGATCATTAAAGAAAAACTTTCAAAGAAATTGAGAGTTAACACGAACGAATCGCTAGCACTTTATTGTGGGTATGTTGTTGACGAGTTGCGTGCTCACAAATCAACTGATACTATTGAAAAAAACGCACCGATAATATTATCCGAGAACGTTATGATAGGAGTACCAGAAACCCTAAGAACAATTTCCTTTGAAGTAATTCTTGACAATATTCCAAAAAAGAAAATAACCCTTCATGAACCTATCCCAACGAGCTACACAATGGCGGATCGATAGCACTAAACACTAAAGGATGAATAGTCTGATTCCGATGAAATTAACAATATAACTGCTTACGGCAACGCCACTTCCCCATTATCATTAGTAGAAGTGATGAGCTGGCCGTTGTCGCTTCCCTAACTTGTCGAAGTAGTGATCATGTTTTCCATCACCTCCTGCGTGTGAATGCCGAGTGCCGTCTGCATGAGTATGAGTATACAAAGCAGGTTTAGCCATTAAGACATCGTCTACCCGAATCAATAAAGTGGTCACTTCGACAGCGGATTTAATGATCTGTTCCTTGACGAGAGATGGTTCTATGACATGTTGAGAATAAATATCTACAACTTTTCTTTTCATTGCGTCGATCCCAAACCAGCGAGCAGGAGAGTTGAAGGTTGAAGAATTATGGTGTTCGAGTTTTGTTCTTAATTGTACTAGGGTATCAATAGTATTCATACCTGCGTTTCTGGCAATTGTTAAAGGAATTTCTTCGAGTGCCGCCGCAAATTTCTGAAGCACCACCTGTTCTCGCGAGCTTATAGAATTCGCTTTTTTTCTAACAATGCTCGCTAGAAGCATTTCTGAGGATCCTCCACCGCCAACGATACATGGTTTAACAATAAAATTCCTAATTACTGAAAATACATCTAATACGGAGCGGTGATATTCATCAAGTAATCTTTTTGAAGTTGCTCTAAGTAAGATAGTCACAGATTTTGGGTTTCTGCAACCCTCTACGAATACCATTTTACCATCTCCTACAAATTTTTCATAAACCTTTTCAGCATATCCAAGATATTCGATTGGGAGATCCCCATTGCTGAGATCTCTGATCACCTTGGCATTGGTTGCCTTTTTTAGCCAAAGCATATCATTTTCTTTTACTCGCCTGATCGAGATAATACCAGCCCTTGATAGATGATTCTGTGCTAGGGCATTGATCCCTTTTTGAGAAATTACAACATTAGCTCCAGAACGAATAATGCGCCGAACCTTTAAGGTCGTAAGCAGCTGCTCCTTGTCAAGGAAGGATTGCATTTGATGTGGTGAGTTAATACTGATCTCGGCGTCTATTCTTGTTCGTTTACCTTCTAATTCTTCATCGATAAGCAGAACCTTTGCATTTTCAACAGCACGGGGCATTGCAGAGTTATCTATTGTTTTATCAATTACGACCCCATTCACCAACATGGTGTCCATAGTGTTACCAATTTTTTCTTCTATTTTTATATCATTGACTTCAATCCTGCTGTTTGCAAAATCAGCGACTGCATATGTTGCATCTGCCACCAATTTCGCAATCATCTTTTCTTCAAATGAAATATGAGATATCAGTTTTGGTCTTAAACACGTAATAGCAAGTCCCAGGATCACTTCTTTGTCGTAATTTCTGAATCTCTTTGCTATATTTTGCACACCTTCAAGACAAATTTGCAACCCTGTAAGATAGCCATCTACAATAGTAGCAGGTGCAATGCCCATATCCAGTAATTCTTCAGCTTTCTCAACAAGGGCTCCAGCTAAAACTATGGCCGAGGTCGTACCGTCTCCGACTTCATTATCTACGGCATTTGAAGCTTCTATCAATACTTTGGCAGCTGGGTGTTCAACATCAATTTTCCGTAATAACGTTGCGCCATCCTTTGTGACCGTGACTTCCCCTAAAACATCAATGAACATCTTTTCCATTCCTCGTGGACCTAAAAAATTCTTGACAAGTTCTGCAATCAATCTGGCAGCAAGCAAATTATATCTCCGAGACTGTTCTCCCTTTGTACGCTTTACTCCTTGGCCAAATATTTGGTCTGTATTATAACTCATGATTCAGTCAGTAGAGTATTGATTCGCTTTTGCAATTATATTAATATGTTAGCCAACAGTCAGTTGTGTTCGTTATCAGCGTACTATTCATATTAAATCGGTCTTTAGAAGACGACACGTCCTTTAACAAGTGTGTTTGTTGAATAGTTGCGACCTTGATTCGACTACATTCTGTTTAATATTTAGAAAAAAAATCCATGTGGTGCACATGATTGAAATAATCGTGCCTATATTGCGAACGCTAATCCCGCTTATTATCGCGAATGTTTGAAGCTGATAGGGATATATCCAAATTTATCTTGAAACTAGATTTAACTTTGAGGAGTGGCAACCTGTAGGAAGCCTATCTTAGTAGTTTGAAAGCCAGAAACGGCCAATAATTTTTTATAGTTACGGATAAGGATAATCTATCAGCTATGGCTTCAGTAAAAACAAGCGTAGACATTGAAAGATCTGCTAAGAAAGCAGTCGAAGCACTTTACGGGACTGATATCCGAGATTTTAAAGTCAGAGTCGTATTTCCATTTCCATCCGAACACAAAAGGGATTCATGGGACGTACAAGTGACTTTTTTGGTGAATAGTATCCAATATACGGTTGACCTCATGATAGATGAAAAGAATGGGCAGGTCACTAATGCAAGGCTAATGGACAAAATGACTCCCCACTAACTTTTTAAGAAGATGAAAGCAGACGTCTTTGAATAATGATCTCCATTTGCTGCAGCTGAAAAAAATATCCATCTATACTAGAAACAGATAACCTTGACCCCCTCTTGAGCTTTACAAGAGGTAACTTGCAACTTTAACGCAGCTTTTCTAGTTCACTGTCATCTCGATAATTTTCAGGGTTCAGTCTAAAGCCTTGCGTCTGTTCATACGGAACATCACTTAGTTTCAAATAATATTCTAGTTTTCTTTTTTTAAGCTGCTTCGAAATCCAAAGTACGAATTGCTGCTCAACCATGTTACCCTCTTCTTTTCCTATATCAGGATGGACATCTAGCAAGCGTTCCACAAACTCCGGATCGAAATATATTTGAAAGAAATCCCATCCAAGAGCACTGCCATTAGAAGAACACTCACAGTTACTCTTCGAATGTACTCCCCATTCAAGTTCTCCAATGAACTCAATGATCTTTTGTCTTTCTTTATCAAAATTTATGCACGAGCCAGAAATCACAATCATCGGTGGCTTTAGAGCCCGTATACGTTTCAAATAATCAATTTCCCCCTTGTAAAGCGCGTATACATCATCCTCAGCATCATATGCTATATAATTCAACCACAACTTATATAATTGTAATAGTAGTCAAAGTTTATCTGCCGTTTTCGCAGCAATAAAAGGAAGGATTTTTGTTTATTTCCAATTCTAATATTTTATTAATGCTTTATCTAAGAATGTATCATTTATTTCCGCTCTTGTCGGTATTTTGTGCGCCATGATGAAAATGAAGATTTTTCAGGAATAATTAGCCTGGGTACAAAAAAGTGTTCAATCGTTCTTTCTGGTCGTCATATACTCGTGGCTCTAGGGTAGCAGCCGGCCTATCGCCACCATTTAGAGATATTCTGTGTGGGTACAAAATGCTCTTTGATTTCTTCTAACCTTCTGAGGGATCCTTCATTCTTTAGAAGAGTTGAAAATGATGAATGTGTTTGAATTTTTTGTAATAGCAATAGAACTTGTTCACTTGTAACTCCGTGTTTTATATCATAGTCTATCTGTCTGCAAACGATTGATATCCTAGCATAGCGCTTATGCTGTTTTTTCTCCCACGTGGAGGCAGTAGTTGATAATCCTGTCACATACTTTACGACCGTTTTTTCCATATGTTCAACGTGCCATTCTCTCATGGGGAAATTATTTTGCATAAAAAAAACACCTCCCAATCATTATAAATCATACGCCAGACGGCTATATAACATAACCTAATTATTACAATAAGATCGTGTAACACACCCAGAACATCTAATATGTCCCGTACATATTCACTGAGGCGTTATTCAACTCTTATATGCGTTAGAACAACAGTGAGTAAATGTGTTTGTGTGGAATGAGTAGAGCGTATCCCGAGTTTTATATTACTGAAGAAGAAATAAAGAAATTTGTCAGTAAGTTGAAACACGTAACAGGCCGTCTTTTAGTATATGCTTTGTCATGTAGTAAATTGATTAATTAAGTAAATCTGTTTAAAACCACTTAATATCATCTGCGTTTACATAGCTGCAACTCTATATATTATCATGCTTAAGGTCGCGCTAAGATATGATAATGGTTCTATTTTGATAACAGGTAATTTTCATATTCCTTTTGCTACGCTTGATCCTAGAACTCATTCATTAAGGGCACTGGGTTTGGATTATCAAAATATAGTAGAGTATCTGAAACGAAGCGAAGTAGAATACGATGATAAAAATGTTTTAGATCTTATTCCGTCTCCCAATATTTCCATAGACGAGATCAATTCTCAACATATATCATTGAGAGATTATCAAAAGAAGGCGCTAGACAACTGGGCTAATGCTGGTAAGAGAGGATGCGTAGTATTACCAACAGGTTCAGGGAAGACTGTTATCGGGGTGAAGGCAATAGAAATGGTAAACTCTGCCTCTATAGTACTAGTGCCAACAATTGATCTTATGGATCAATGGACATCTGTTCTTTCAAAGCATTTTCCTAAGATGAAAATTGGAAATTTGGGTGGGGGTGCAGATGATATTCAATCAATAACAGTATCCACGTATGATTCAGCCTATATAAGAGCATCAGGTCTTGGTAACAAATTTTCCTTGATTATTTTTGATGAAGTACACCATTTGGCCGCGCCAGGATATAGGTCAATAGCGGAACGGTTCGCCTCTCCTTATAGATTGGGACTAACCGCTACCTTTGAAAGGGAAGATAATTTACATAAAGACTTTCCAAGATTAGTCGGTGGTGGTATATTATTCCAGGCCCATGCCAACGACCTTGCTAGAAACAAACACCTTGCGTGTTATGAAATAGAAAGGAAGGAGGTAGAGATGTTGCCAGAAGAGGTGGAAGGCTACAGAAAGAACTTTGGCGTGTATCAAGAAGCTCTGAAGAATCTAGGATTGAGAATGAACTACACAGGAGCCTTCCGAAGATTGATAATGATGTCTGGAAAAAACAGCACTGCTAGAGAGGCAATTCTTGCAAGAAATAGAGCTATGGACATTGCACTAAATAGTAGATCTAAGATTGAAGAGTTAAAGAAAATCCTTTCAGAAAATAAGCGTGTAAAGACAATAATATTCACACAGCATAACAAATTGGTATTCGAGATATCCGATAGATTTCTGATACCATTTATAACTCATAAATCAGGCAAGGGAGAGAGGCATGATGCCTTAAGCGGGTTTAAAGAAGGAAGGTACAATGCTCTAGTAACGTCAAAAGTTTTAGATGAAGGGGTTGATGTTCCTGACGCAGAACTAGGCATAATTGTCAGCGGAACTGGAAGCAGCAGAGAATATATTCAGAGGTTGGGTCGGCTACTTAGGCCTAAACGAGACTCGAGTAAGAAAGCCAAACTAATAGAAATTATTTCTTCAGGCACACGAGAAATGGGAACAAGTGCCAAAAGAAAAAAGGCTCTAACCAAGGTAGAGGAACAAAGATAACAGCTCCTTATGATATCTGAACAACTTGATGGCCTTCCCTCAGTAGCTTTGCATTCCACGTAGATTGATCAGGCGTAATATTCTAATATGGTCTCAATAAAATGACGGATGTCGTGAAAGTAAGAACAATCAATCCCGCTACAGAACAAACTCTCGACGAGTACGAAGCGATGACTTTGGATGATATAAACAAGGTTGTAGAAAAGGCAAGACAATCTTTCAAAGAATGGCGAAACAATATGCAGAAAAGGGCCGCTTTTCTATACAATGTTGCGCATTTATTTAGAAAAGACAAGGAACGACTTGCTAAAATTATAACGATGGAAATGGGAAAGGCGATAAAGGAAGCTAGATCAGAGGTTGATAAGTGTGCGTGGGTGATGGAATATTATGCTGACTACGGCGGTAACTTTATTGCTGATGAAGCAACGAATACCGACGCTAGAAAAAGTTTCATAGCATTTCAACCACTTGGTGTCGTAGGTAGCATAATGCCATGGAATTTTCCATATTGGCAAGCACTAAGATTTGCCAGTCCATCATTAATGGCTGGAAACGCAATTGTATTGAAACCTGCAAGTGCCACATTACAATGTGGAATCGAAATAGAGAAATCCTTTCAAAGAGCTGGCCTTCCTGATGGAGTATTTCAAACTGCAGTTGGTGATTCTAAGGTTGCAGAAATGCTCATAGATTCAGATGTCAATGCTGTGACGTTTACCGGCAGTGTTGATGTAGGTAAGAAAGTAGGCCAACGAGCAGTGGCACAACTCAAAAAATGCGTACTCGAATTAGGAGGAAGTGATCCTTTCATAGTTTGTGCAGACGCGGATTTAGAGAAAGCCTCGACTGGTGCAGTCAAAGGCCGTTTTATTAATTGTGGACAGAGTTGTATTGCTACTAAGAGATTTTTTGTAGTAGAAAAAATTGCAGATGAGTTCATCGAAAAGTTTACACAAAAGACGGAAAAGCTTAAAGTTGGTGATCCCCTTTCAGATGATACGGACGTAGGACCTCTGGTCAACTCTACAAGCCTTGAGAATATAGAGGGGGTTGTTACGGATGCAATAGAGGCTGGCGCTGAAGCTCTTACAGGTGGAGAAAGAAAAGGGGATAAGGGCTACTTCTATAGTCCTACGATACTCACGAAGATATCCCCAAGGATGCGAATAGCTCGAGAGGAAACATTTGGTCCTGTGGCTCCAATAACAGTTGTTAAAGATGAAATTCAAGCTGTCGATCTGGCAAATCATTCTGAATTTGGACTTGGCGCAAGCATATGGACTCAGGACCTTATCAAAGCTGAACGGTTGTCAAGACTGGTTGAATCAGGCATTGTGACTGTAAACAATGTGGTAGTTTCTGACCCTAGGGTTCCGTTTGGCGGAATTAAGAACAGTGGATTTGGTAGAGAATTATCTAGGTATGGAATGTTAGAGTTCGTGAATATCAAATCAGTTAGATTTTACGATCAATTAATTTACAACCATCACGTGGAATGATAATCCAAAGCCGGGTTAGCAAATTTATCATAGTCCCTGCCCCTGGTTTTCAAAACATTGAGTGAAGTAGTTCTGAAGAAGATAATAATATAATGTTACCCTTCCCTTGATGTTTTTCTTACTCGAAACAAGAATTATCCATGCCTAAAATTGGACCTGATTGCAACACAAGGAAATGTCGTAGTATTGGATTTTTCTAGGACTGCTTTTTCTGGTTTATACGGGCTTTTCGTCGGTTGGACGTGTTCAACGGAAGAAACCTTAACGATACTCTTTAGGATTCGCAATGGAACGTGGAACATTATGCAGATAAACTAGAGGAATCAAGATTACGAGATCATGGTCTGGTTTTCAATATTTGGTTTGCAATCTTTTCCATATCCACTTTGGAGGTATTGCTCGTATCTACTATAATATGTTCCTCGCTTACTGGCTCATAAATTTTTTTCATATTTCTATAAATAAAAATATCGGCATCGGAATAATCATTTTTCCTATTCTCTAAGCGTGAAATAATCTCGTCTTCTGAACAAATGCATTCTATTAATGAGAATTGGTCAGGTGTCAAAGCTAGTTTATGTCTCAATTCTTTTCGAGAATATTCTGTGTTAAAAGTCGCATCAAGTATACAATTTACTCCTGCGTTGTGTAGATATTTTGCTAATAGTATCAAAACATCATAAACTAATCTTCTTTCTTGCCATCTATACGTTGGCTTTGGTATTAATTCCTTTCTGATTTTGTCTGTAGATAGAATAATGGCACTAATTATCGGTGCAAGATGTCTTGATAGCGTTGTTTTCCCAACTCCTGGCAGGCCACAAATAATAACTATCAATGCAGTTGCGAACCATATATACTAGACGGTAATTTACGTTATCTGCCCACCCCCCAAAGAAATGCAAGTTCATACAATGTACATACTTCGTATCAGTAATCGTACTAAAAGTCTCAATCTACTTGTGTTCCCGAGACGCAGACTGTCGAAAGAGTATGAAGTCCTGTTTAAATGCTGTTGTCTTTTTCGCTATGATTAATTCAAACTCCAAGATTCGAGTTCATTTCAATATTCTGGCATAATACTAATTGATAGAAGCAATATCAAGATCATTTGAGAAATTCATAATAGGACAGCTATAAAAACGGAAAAAGCTCAAGAAATATCATTTAGGTAAAATGTATTAGCCTGCGTATTATATCTAAGCTGTTTGAAAGTTAATACTTTAAAGTGATTCTCATATAGATATAGCATCAATCTATCAAACAGACGTACATTAGTATAATAAGGTTCATTCGTAGTCAATGCAACATTATGTAGCGTAATTAAAGGAATCGCATTTATTTTTCCATCTTGATTATAATTATTTTGACTATTGACTACCTTTACAAAGTCAGAAAATATCTTGGTATCGTTAAATGAATCTTTTAATTCTACTACATCAAAAGATAAACTTCTAGCCTCATACCGATTTGCGTAATTCAGTTTTCCATCAGATCCATAGGTTCTACAATCAATTTGTGGATGTTTCTTAAAGCCATTGCAATTTAGGAACATAAGTGGTTGAGTCCCAGATCTTCCTATACTGTAATACTTGGCAACGGTGCTTACTACGGCCGAGTCATTTGATCCGGAATTATATGGATAAGCAAAGATCGTAGAATTATATCCATGGCTGGCAAGACACTGTTTTGAACCACCAATTTGATAATCCAATTGGCTTTGATTTAGTGCGTTAAGATGGGGATGAGTCATTGTGTGCGATTCTATATCCATGCCATCCCTTTGCAAAGCGGCTATTTCTTGCCAACTCGTAGCTCCTCTACCCGTCTTCCCACAAATTACAAAAAATGTAGCCTTGAATCCATATTTATCTAATATTGGTTTAGCATAAGTGAAATCACCTTCTTTGTTATCATCAAATGATAAAATCACAGCCTTGGTAGTCATATAAGAGTTGCTATTCATATCAGTACTACTCATGATACTTGTCGGTTCAGCTACCAAAGAAGGAATAGATAGGTTAAAGCCATCACTCTTTGCAGTTGATTCACGGTTGACAGTTCCGCTGCTTAACGCTGCATTCGGAAGTATGCTACCGCTGATAACAAATATAGTCGCAACTATAACCACCAGAAGTGTCATAGCAGAAGGGCTATTACTCATAATTCGACAACAGAAATAATTAGAAATAATATAAAATAGATGTTATTAATAACTTTATAGCATTAGTACCATTCCCATCTATCAGATTCAGCCTCATGACAACCATCATCACAATCAAACTTATCAAATCCTTCTGAATATACACCACCAGCCAAGCCTGGTCATCAGGCGGATGCTGGTTTTTCAACACCTGATGGATTCATATGGACGCTCCTATTAATATCGGTAATTCTGGCGTTCCAATTGGTGTCGGCCCATTGTTCAACCACAGGTTGGATGCGGCAATTGGTCCTTCTACCGAGAATTTTTGAGTAATGGAATATCATTCGCACATTTATCCAAAATATCTTATCAATGCGTAGCTCGCAATGTCCTTGTTTAGCATGATGGACGCGGTTTCAAGAGCTTCCAGTATATTATTACTTATACAAGATTGTTGGACCGATTATGCAGATACAGTTAGCACCACTAAGGTGCCCCAGAACGGTATGTCTATTACACGGCTGATGAATCTAAAATGTTAGTGCTTCGAAGTAGACAAGGGGGTGTGAGTGGTCTAGTGCAATACTATACACTGGTAACATAGGTGACAAAGCCGAGTCTTGTGTAATGTAGTCATTTTTTCACGCCAAATTCATTACCTACCATAATTGGAAAGAGAAAGATGATCTTCTTTTGTATTGATCGCTATCTTTGCTCTTAATACTCGATCAATAAAATGCTCAAGCAAGATAACAAATTAAAACCGTATACACAGCTCCTTGCAATAATGTGATACCTACTGAGAACGGATTTAGCTTTACATGTTCTTATAACTCTCCAAACATTTCATAGTATCCATTTGCAACCTTATCTCTAAAGGTCTCTTCATACTTGTACAATACTTCCTTCACAAATTTGCGGTTTGCTACTCTATAAAGCTGGTACTCTTGTCCATAAGTAATCATTATTAGTCCAGCTTCAGAGAGCCTCTTAAGATGCCAAGACGCGGTAGATGCAGCCTTCTTGATATGTTCGAGGATTTCATTAAATGTGCAAAGATCATGTTCAAGTATAAAAAATATGATTTGTCTTGCGACATTATTTCTAATATATCCCAGTATCTTTGTTTCGTCGGCAGGTATGCAGATAGGATAATATCTTGCTCTTCTGCCATCAAGTCTCTCAACCGATACTGTATGTGACCTTTCAAGGATCTTTAGATGATATTCAAGCGTTCCGTTGGCTAAACCAGTTGCTCGCAATAGCTCTCTGTATCTTATACCTGGATTCTTAGTGATATGGTTTAGAATTATGGTTTTTGTATCAACTCGAGTGACCTCTGTATTTTCGATATGATCTTGATGAGTGCCTTCAAATATACTGTAAATGTTTCCAGCTCCACTAACTGACATTATCATCAAGAATAAAGGAACCTGATTAAATTAAAACATGCTTAACCTAGTGAGTTAACATTGTTAATGAAGTCCTACAAGGCTGAATTATTCCTACCGTACAATTCGACAACAAGCGCAAATGCAATATTTTTTGATACTATTCAGCGCCCTTTTACATCTTTAGAGAACTTTACCACTATTTGAGGCGATCAGATACGCCCTCAAGTTTAGCATTTACGAAATGAGACGAATTGGCTGCCCTGTAGATAGTCTCTAAAAAGTTTGTCACATATTGTAAGAAAATATATGATACATTCGTCGAATGAACTGCAAAAATAATAATAATCATATATCCTTATTCCATTATGGTGGCTAATCGGACTGTAAACTCAATGTTGAAGGTGTTTATGCCCATCTACTCTCTCGTTATTCATAGGTCATACCCAGCCTCGAAATCAGATAGAGCTAACAAACAAACACGCATGGTTAGCAAATCTAAGCTGTTTCTGATAATATCGATATTGACTAGTGCTGTGTTCTTACCCGCAGCTATTCTCCCACATATTAATAACCCGTATCTTGCTTATCGCAGTTCTATTCATGTAGCAAGTATCACAATATCGATATTTCTTATCGGTGTCGATTCTTACATACAGGAGAACTAGAGGTATAAAGATATTGTATACTTCAGTTGCCTTTCTATCACTTCTGATAGGCGAGTTGATATTTTTATTCCAAATAATGCCTGGCACCAGTAGAAGGATGATTCCCATGGCCTATAGATAACTACCATATACTCTCCTACTGATCATGTTAGGCCTTTTTGGATTAGGAGTGTTAAGAGTAGAGAAATAATGGACATGGAAACGGAGCTGATATTACGTTTATGAAGTGCGCGACATTAAAGCCGTAATTTTAAAACAGATTGATAAAAATCCAGGCATTAGGCATAGGCAGCTTCTAGTGGACTGTTGGCACTTAAAGAGGCTTTCAGAAGCTGGCAAAATATCAATTAGTTATGGAACCGAGTTTAACGCTGTAAACAATAATCTTATTTGGTTGCAAAGATGATTGATGTTTGGCGATCTAGAGCGAAACATCAATTGATATCTTACAAGGACAATGTTCACCATCTAAGAATAAATATTTCCTGCTACGGTACATTTTCAGTAGTCAGGATATTCATATATAATTAGTATTGTGGAGTATTTTGAGATTTTAGAATACTGCATCAATTGATGGTTGCGGATTAATATGCTCTTACTACTCATACAGATCGATTCCGCGTTCTCATCAACTATCGAACGTTCACGATTAACGACCGTACTTCTTTTGCTGATTGATGTACTGGTCATCATTTATGCTGTTTCATAGTTATCTGTAGCAAGCTCACGGTAGTTATACAGGTTCAATATAGGAATGATTGTGTTCTTCAATGCTGATAATCAAGAACATAGAAAAACATCATCATAAACAAATTACGTGGAATCGCGTAAGATTTAACAAAATAATAGAAAGGAAGAATTGGAATCAGCGGTGTACCGCTTCGTTGAAACAAGTTCCGCCTTCACAATTATTCTCCTGATGGACAACATGTATCCCTCCAGGATAGCCAAACCCTGGAAAGCCGCATCCGCCAGAGCCGCATCCGCCAGAGCCGCATCCGCCAGAGCCGCATCCGCCAGAGCCACATCCTCCATGATAGCCAAATCCTCCGCCACCGCCGAATCCTCCATGATAGCCAAATCCTGGATTGCCAAATCCTCCGCCACCGCCGAATCCTCCATGATAGCCAAATCCTCCGCCACCGCCGAATGCTGGATGACCGAAACCTGGATTGCCAAATCCTCCGCGACCGCCGAATGCTGGATGACCGAAACCTGGATTGCCAAATCCTCCGCGACCGCCGAATGCTGGATGACCGAAACCTGGATTGCCAAATCCTCCATGGTTACCGAATCCCGGGTTGTTGTATCCTCCTGGGTTGTTGTATCCTCCTGGGTTGTTGTATCCTCCTGGGTTGTTG
>JBAVTY010000677.1:0-2406 GCA_049696495.1 Candidatus Nitrosopolaris sp. | reverse complement strand
AATAGAAGGTGGAAGAAAACATGTATTTGTAATACAGCATGAGCTTGGCGAGAATTGGTCTCTCTTTACAAAGGAATTACTAAAATTGATATTTGAGAACCTAGCTAAAGTTACAGCTGAAGTTAATATTACTGCAAATATGACGGTGGCGGAAGTTATTCTTTAACTACCGAACAATTTTGATAATTATCTAGAATGTGAGGGATAGCATTCATAAAAATTATAAAATTCTCAGTGCAGTGTATACATACCAGTTAAGTAGCTGTTTACATTAGTTGGTATATTACAATAATGATGGCTCACGTTTCGAAATCTGGTCATA
Source organism: Candidatus Nitrosopolaris sp. (assembly GCA_049696495.1). GTDB lineage: Archaea > Thermoproteota > Nitrososphaeria > Nitrososphaerales > Nitrososphaeraceae > Nitrosopolaris. Next base: position 2,084 of record JBAVTY010000677.1, on the reverse strand, counting down.
ATAAAGCGGGACGAGTAAAACCACTTACTGACGAAGATATAGTACACGGATACTTTAGGCTCATTAAAACTAAAGATATGTATGGATTACTCGACCTTTTTACAGATGATGCCATAATACACGAACCCTTTAGCAAATCAGAAGATGGTAAAGGAAGATTACAAGGAAAGAATGCGATAGAGTAATTTCTTAGAGTTGCAATGATGGCAAGTGCAGGATTAAGAGAAGAAGTAGAGATAGAAAAATCGAAACTGAGGAGAGATAATGACATCAACCAAGTTATTGCATATGTAACTTTTGAGATGGGAGGAAAGCTACAAGCCAAATTCACATTTGAATTAAGTTCAGAAGAGAATTACAATTCACTTCAAAAGCAGAAAAAAATTAAGTCCTTGGATATTCAGTTTGTTAAGTAATTGAGCTCTTTGTAGGATCTAAATTTTAATACATCTTCTTTTTAGTTAAAAATAGACATATGTCCGCTACCGGTGCTAATCAAAAAGCAATATTTTCCAAGATATTGGTTGCAATAGATAGCTCTGATGCATCTGTGGATGCGGCAGATCATGCCACCTCTATATCTAAAAGATATAATGCAAAACTGTATGCTTTGCATGTTATACGTGCTGATGTTGATTTATACGGACCGCATGAAACTTCAGAGTTTATGACAAATATGAGAAATGAAGGTGAAAAATATTTGAATAAAGTTAAAGTCAAAGCAAATGAAAAAAACATTCAGATAAAAACAGAAATCATTTCCTCTAAAGATATATCTGGAGGCATACTGGATTTTGCTGAAGAAAATGACATTGACCTAATTGTAATTGGAACAAGAGGAAGATCAGGATTAAAGAGGTTATTACTTGGAAGCGTTGCATCACGTGTTGTAACTTATGCACATTGCGCGGTTTTGGTGGTAAAATAATTGTTACTACATGTGGTACTGCCCTACATAGGTGACATTATAGCTTACCGACATGGGTTACATAGTATAGGGTGTAGCATGGTGGTGAATCCAGAGCATGCTCCGGTAGAGATTTAAATTTGACTCTCTACTGCTAATATGGCTTTCTATCTTACAATGACAACCGGGCGCTTAGCATAATGGCTTACCTTATAAGAAACACTTCCTAATAAGAATATCTTAGCTTCACTAATACCTCTACTACCAACTACTATCGTATCTATATTTTTTTTATCGGCCGTCAGTAAAACCTCTTCTGCCACATCATTCGCCGTGACTTCCATCACATCCACGTATGTCTGCATTAATACCTTTTTGGCTCTTGATTGGTATTTTTGTAACATCTCTCTGTTATCTCGTTCTATTTCTTTATCGATAGAATAGCCAACAGTTCCCAATTCTTCAAATACGTGCAGAATTAACAAACTCGCTCCAGCTTTCTTTGCTAAATGGCATGCATATTCAAAGGCTTTATCAGCACTTTTAGAACCATCCACCGCAACCAATATTTTAGATATCATTTTAATTATTCAGATCAATTTCTATTAGTAATGGAAAATAAAGATGACTCTTTTTATCACACATGACTAGCATACAATACGCCGAAAATCGTTTCTAGTGTATATAGATTACTTGGCATATCGAGCATATTTTTTCCATAAAACCTTTTACGATAATGTAAAATATATGTTGTTAATATTAAAATTCGTGAGAACAACGACATCAAGAATTCTAGTGCCGCATGATGGTTCTGAAATGTCTGATAAGGCATTAGATAAAGCGATAGAATTTTCTAAGGTTTTCAAATCAGAAATAATTATTTTACATATAGTAGATGACAGATTATTACCATCTAGTGCCATTTTGGGGTTCATTGGTGAGAAATCAAAACTTGAAGACGCTAAAGTACAAGCGCTTAACATTCTAAAAGTAGGTGCAAATGCAATGCTAAACGATAGAATGGAAAAAGTAAAGGCAAATGGAATAAGTGTCAGATTCATAACAGGCATGGGAGACCCTGCAGAAGGAATAATTGATGTAGCTGAACATGAACATGTAGACCTGATAGCTATGGGCAGCCGAGAACTAAAGAGAGAAAAGGAATTTTCCGCTGGCA
>JBAVTY010000676.1:0-5400 GCA_049696495.1 Candidatus Nitrosopolaris sp. | reverse complement strand
AATTTGTCATGTCATGGGTCAGAAAGAAAACCAGACAGGGATTCATCCATTACATATGGAACAAATTAAAACAAGAAATATCAATACGTTCGCTCATTATGACTGTTAGTAAGATAGACACAGTTTATGCATGAAAACGCAAATACTCGATTACGTAAGACAAGACTTTTTAATATAATAGTCTCCTTCTCCTTTCTCCGTTTCTTAAATCATGGATCATTTCGAAATCTGGTGATGTTCCACTGCTGGAAGAGAAATTGGGTATTAAATTCACAAAATGGATACGTAGAATTTTTTACAAGGTGGCAAACCTATGCGTGGATTAAATAATATCAAGAACTTTTACAACGGGAATAAATTCTTTACAGGAGAAAAGTCGCAATCGGCTTTGCCTTTTCTTCATCTCTTGTATTACGTGGTCTAACAACAGAGTTGTAGCACTGCATTTATCTGTTGTGCATTTAGCTCTGGGAACCGGTCACTGGACTGTAGTAGTTAGTAGGTTATCGATTATAACTGTATATACAATATGAGTTTATATATGAAAACATGGAGATAGACGTAATGTATCCTAGTACTGATACACCGAAAGAACTGTCTAAATCTCCTTTATTAGACGGGCAAATAGATTGCGTAAGAGGGGTTGACGCGAGAATATTATGGTTATTTGGCTAAATTATCACAAGAGAACGCCTTTGTCATTGCCAATTATATTCTTTCTGTAAAATCTGAGACAAATATGTCAGATCATTATAGAATGATGCTTATCAAGATATTGAGCAAGCTTTCTGTATTTACAGGTAATAAGCCATTTAGCTCTATGACCAGAGGCACTGACGTATTATCATTCTTGGATAGCATTCGTAAACCAGAAGGTGTTGATCCAATGCACAAGTGGATAGGTACTTATAATCTGTATAATACCATACTTACGCGGTTCTTCAAGTGGCTCTACTCCCCTGACATTCCTCCCGCAGCTAGACCAAAGCCTCCAGTTGTTGAAAATATTGGTAGGCTAAAGAGAAGAGAGATATCAATTTACAAGCCAACTGACTTATGGTCTGAAGAAGACGACAAACTATTTTTAAAATATTGCCCAACCAAGCGCATAAAATGTTATCACGTGGTTTCTAGAGATACAAGTTGTAGACCTCATGAAATTTTGAAACTAAAGGTAAAAGATATTGTATTCAAACAAGTGGTAACTATCAGTATGCAGAGATCTTGGTTAACGGGAAAACTGGGACTCGGAACATACCTCTGATCAATTCTATTCCTTATGTCAAAGATTATTTAGATCATGAACATCCTCAACCCGGAAATCCAAATGCCCCTTTCATTTGTGGGATTGGCAAGAGTCTAGGTAGACACGTAGGAGTTCGAGCACTTTACACGATATACCGCAACTACAAGAAAGAATATTTTCTAAAACTGCTTGATAATCCAAATATTACGTCGGAAGACAAGGAAAAGATTCGTGAATTATTGAAGAAACCCTGGAACCCATATATCAGAAGACATACAGGACTAACGGAAAAGTCACTTAAAATCCCCGGCTTAATAAATCAATATGCTGGTTGGAGTCAAAGCTCTACAATGCCCCAGAAATATCTTCACTACTTCGGAAATGAATCAAGTAAAGGTCTATTAGAAGCATATGGGATAATTCCAAAAGATAAACAATTATCAGATGTTCTAAAACCAAAGCAATGTCCTAACTGTAATGAACCAAACAAACCAGATAGCAAGTTCTGTGCTGTTAACATATGATGCGTATAATGAAACTTTGGAGAAGCAGCAAGACAGAGAATCTGAAATTAAGACTTTGAAGGAAACATATGAACAAGGTATGGAAGCGATGCGTAAAGACTTCGAACCTCTGATAGCATTAAAGAATACACTGATAAAAGAAGGATTATTAAAACAGTCCTAAATCATTTTTATATTATTTCATTTTTAATAATCCACAAACAAGGGGACCTGGAAAGAACTTACCGATATAGATGAGTGCATTATTTTATCCGTTATTCAGCTCTGAATAAATCTGGTCCATCTTCTCCAACGCCACATGTTGGTACCTTTTAGATTCTCTTATCCATTCTTTCAACTTGTTACGAATTTGATCATCACCGGCAACTATCTGATTTAAGAGATGTTTGGGGTATTCTAAAACAGGACTTGCTGTTATAAATGCAGTTGTAAGAGGATAATCGGAAGCTTTATAATCGTTCTCTCTCAGCAGATATATGTAAAATAAAAAAGTAAACTCATCTGCCAATCCGTTTTCTATGAAATGTAGATCATCTTCAAAAAGTCTTCAGTATTTACTTTCCAAGCTGACTTATTCTTGCTTTTCATATATTTGCCAAAAGTTCTAAGGTCGGAATATTTCAGCGATATTCCAATTTCATTTATTTTTTTCTGTATGAATTGGTAATGCGCAGTATTTCGAAATTCCTCAGGATAATCACTAGATTGTAGTGCAGAAATGCCTTCATCATAGACCATAGAAAATTTATTGATTGTACTCAAGGTGGCTGATCTAATGTTATCGTAAATCTCCTTATTTCCCCCAAATGAAACTGACAACGACAAGATCTCTGATTTATTATCTCCCAATAAATAATCAAATATGGAGTGATATGCATAAAAATCCACAGTTTTCTCTAGCAATCCCCATTTTCCAAAAATAAGTGGAAGTTTTTCTTGATAGTTTGAGGCTGTTTTAGCGTAATGGTTTAAGTACGATCGACTTTCTTCTCACCGCTTCAAACTTATCGTAGCTAACGTTAACAAGATGCCTAGCAACGAGAGCTCGTAATTTTCATCTTTGCTATTGCTCCTTTTTCCTTTTTTGGTTCTTACGCGAACAATAAGAAAATGATTAAGTAAGCTTATGGTTACATCTTCAGATTTGCCTGATCGATAAACGTTCTCATAATCGTCAAAGTACTGGGAATAACTAGTTTATGTCATGTTATAATCATCGATAATCTTTCTTACTTCATGTTCTTATTGTTCTATTAATTTAACAATCTTATCAATGGTAATTCTACGATTTAGTAAAAGACATTCTATAACCTTGTAAGCCTTTCTTGTTTGATAATAGTTATAGTCAGGCACCTTCAGTGTTGTCGTTCGGTATTTGAGATCAAATTCACTGCGCCACTCTTGAAATAGTTTCTCAAAAAAATTGCCTAGAAAAAAGCAACTACGAAGGGTAAAATCTCCTATAAACTTTTGAATAAATAGATTATAATATCTATTAAATTCATCTCTGTCCGCATGTTTGGAATTAAGAGCACCGTACCAGATCATTGCAATCCAAAATTCATACGGGGAAGGATTTTTTTTAATGAACGTCAATAATCCCTCCTTCGATAATTTATAGAACTTCTCCCGTTTTAACCGTCTCTCTAGATCTGGATGTTTTGTCATTTCTATCAGTCTAGTTCTTTTTGTCATTATCTTGAATGCCTCTGAAATAGTGGACGGTTTACATCGAAATTCGGCCTTTTGTGATAATCTTCCTCTCAATGCAATGGATATTAATATCTTAATCTGAAGGCTTTCTTGGATCTGAAGGATTTCTTGGATACAGTTCATCATACTTAGGCATTTTAGTATGGGGAAGAGAAAAACCACATTGAAAAAGAATGAACCGATACGAACTCAGTATAGAGTGTAAGGCTTGTCGTAATGGCAGACACTTTGAGTGTTCACAGATGACAGATACGGATTACGACTGTATCGTGTTAAAGTGTACATGCAAAACATGTAAGGCCGGTGTCACGAGATGAATATGAAGGACAAGGAAGCAAATACTACTAATACTTCGGAGGATAACTTGGGTGGTGTTATCGCCAGCCTAAGGTCCGTGATCGACCGAATTGATTCTAACTTCAGAGAAGCAAAGGACCTAATCTTGGAGTTGGCAAGACGGTTAGACGAGGAGCATGTCTTAAAGCAGGATCAGGTTTGCAGAAAGATTAAGGAGATCTTAGAAGATAAAATTAGCCAAGGCAAAATCAGTGAAAAATGGATTGAAGAGTGTTTACCTGCTGAGTATAAAAGAAAGTATACCAAAAGCGAACTCAGTTCGCTTTCACAGCAAGAGGTCGCTACGAAAGAACTATCTAATCAACCGTTAATCCGAGTAGGTAACGCAGGGGATGAACTTTTAACCCATAACGATGATGGCGGAGATACCAATCCTTCCACTATAGATGGTCTTTCATTCCTAGATAAAGATGTTGATAATAACGATTCATCAAACTTAGCTCAATACGACGCCAAAACCGTAACACCTAGGCTTGTAGAATTCGAATTTTCTCTCCCCTTTGAAGAGGTTCGTATCTACATGACGCAAATCTTTCAGCTAAACAAAGGCCTTGGAAGGGTATACTTCCATGGATCCGTAGACATCCGGACAGGCAAGGTCATCTCGCCGTCTACAGGTAGTTTGCAACGACAGTTGTGATGCAAGTTCTTTGGTGGACAATAAGCGACGAGGAAGAAAGCTGGGAATTTTTTCAAGGACTTTGTTAGAATGGACTATCGTCCGGTTAATGGACTGAGGGAAATCATCGCTTCGGAATAGACAAGAATGTGATCAAAGTGACAGCAGGGAGTTCAAAATTTTATCCCAAATCTTTGACTTTATTACTACCACTTCTTAAGATGATAAATGGTGGATATACAGCAACAGAGATAGCAAAAGCACTCCATGAGAGCAAATCACTCATGTCATATTATATCCAAAAAGCCGAAAAAATTGGATATGTGAAAGAAGGCATGCGAGACGCATTTAAGCCGCTTGAGCTGACACAAGCCGGTCAAAACTTTCTCGACCTGTGTGAACAATCTGAACCGAATCATATCTGTCGTGCTGAAAATATCATATTCAAAGCGGAAGTTATAGAGATGCCCTCTGTCCCTGTTGACTGGACCAGGGTTGAAATGAATAACTGGGTCCAATATCAAAACAAGGTAGACAATGTTTTTGTGAAACTTAACATGGGAAATAAACCTACTATAGAGTTACTTCCTTCTCCAGTTGATGGGGATAGTCCCCACGATTTACTCATTACATTAGTTTATGACTGTATTAACGTCATTAATGCTCTGCAGGACCGTTTTGCCATAAAACTTGGTAGACTTCAACTTGGTTCTCGTGGGGAATGGCTTGTCTATCGCAGGGGTCTTTAGTAAACATCTTGGTCAGGTGACAGTACAGGGACTTGGCAAAGTCAATGCTTCAAAGCCAAGGAACATTGGCGAATTCGAATTTCATGATCCTAGAGTACTTGCAGATTATATGTTGATGCCTAGAACGTGTATTCAATTTAGAACAAGATGTCAATGGAATAAAACAAGAAGTACTGAAATTGTTTAAACAAG
>JBAVTY010000675.1:0-4439 GCA_049696495.1 Candidatus Nitrosopolaris sp. | reverse complement strand
CTTCTTTCTTGTTCATGGACATGAGCTTGAGGTGCTGTCCAAGCTGATATCTATAAAACCTTCGGAGTATGATAAAATTTCAGACCAGCTATGTAGGATGAATGACACAGAGGGAAATATTGCAAGTTATCTGCATGAAATATATCATACTATCTATACTACCTAACATAAGTTTCTCAAGTGTATAAGGCATTTTTACTGAGTAATCTAGCGAATAGCATTATAATTACGTTAATCAGTATAACATTATCCTTTTTTATTCTTGTTATTAGTTGTCTCCCCGGTCTACAACGTTTACCAACGCAGCTCTATATGCTTGACTTATGAATAGATTCCACCAGAACTTTATCACTGTGAGTAATGACTCGCTAATAGTCGAGATATAGTGGATGGCTATATCTCAATCATCCTTCTCCAATTTTATTCGTCTGGTTATAAATTTCAGTTTTATTCGTAGAGACGTCCATAAGAGATGGCTTTAATTTAGGATATGACATTATCTTAATTTCGGACGCAACTGCATCTGGTATAAAGAATCATTATGAGACCACATTAGACAGAGTAAGGGATTACTATGGATTGCAACATCACCCTCAAATGGTAGACCAGTTCATAAATGAGTTTGGTTTATTGGACTCTCCGAGAGATACCATAAACATCTGTTAGGATCGTTATAGAGGGAGTTGCCTATCATATTTAGCGCTACGTCTATACCTCCAACAACGGCACCGCTTCTTCTCTCCCGACTCTTATTAAAGGCGTATTGCTGCCTTTTAGATAAAAGACAGATTCGTCTCAATCCTGTGTATTAGTCTTACGCAAATGTAAGAATATATTGAAGTCGGTCACATTTTTTCAAGACTGGATGTTCAGGACCCATATGCAGGGAAGCCTAGCTCTGAAACGCGTAAGGGAGAGGGGTTAAACCCTACACAACGGATATTAGACTGCGAGTCAAACACTACACAATGGATATTAGAGATCCTAAGTATGCCTATTCTCTATTTATGTCTGAAATTCAACATGCTCAATCAGAGGTGCTTATTGCAGTTAATTCGATTCTACATCTAGAATATCTTGCTGAAACTGGCTTAGTTGATAGCCTAAAACAGGCACAAAGCAATGGTGTGAATGTGATGATTCTTTACTCTGAAGAACGCCAAAATAAAGACGATACAACATCACAAATAGTTTCTACTATCAAAAACTATGCTCAAATCAAATGCGTTTCAGGAATCTACGGAACGATATTTCTAATCGATAATTCTAAAGTATTAACAATAAACGAAGGGGACGATGCAACCAAGAACGTAGTATATTCTAATAATAAATCTATTGTAAAAAACATTGGCTCGCTGCTTGATTCTTTGTGGAATGAGAAGGAAATGCTGGATTCTATAATTGCAATAAAGGACAATCTAGCAGATTCAAATAAACAACTTGCAGAAGCTAACGAGCAGTTGAAGATCCATGATAAAATACAAAGGGAGTTTATCAATATGGCGGCTCATGAGTTGCGAACGCCAATAACGCCCATCTTAGGTTACGCAGAAATCCTTGAAGCAGAACAAGAAAAAGAAGAACAAGAAGGAATAGCAGGAGAAAAAGAAAATGATAGAAATAAAAATAAAAGAAATAATATAAATGCCATAATCCGTAATGCAAAAAGACTGAAGCAAGTTTCACAGCGTATTTTAGATACTGCCAGTATAGAAGCCAAGATTTTCAAATTAGATAAAGAACGACTAAACCTAGCCGATGTACTTTTAAATGCTGTAGATGATCAGATAATAACGATTGCACAAGACTTTGAAATAAAAAATAATATAAAATTAAGATACGAACCTAGTGAAGACATTATTCTTATACACGCAGATAGAATCAGATTGACACAAGTTATTTCTAATATATTAAGCAATGCTGTCAAATTCACCAAAAAGGGGACAATATCAATTACTATAAAAAAAGAAAATGATAACGCCATTGTTGGGATTCAAGATACCGGCTTAGGAATAGATGCTCAGATTATGTCAAGATTATTCTCAAAATTTGCTACAAAATCCGATATAGGTGGTACTGGTCTAGGATTGTTTATCTGCAAAAGTATTATTGAAGCACATGGCGGCACTATCTCGGCCGGAAACAACGAAGACGGTAAAAGAGGAGCAACATTTACATTTACTCTACCTATAAGTAAATAATAACGACTGTATGTCAGGCTAGATTAATCTTTAACCCGCACGTAATCTAAATGCCTGAATAAAAACAATTTAGTAGGAATCAAACAGTTTCACAGAAAGCCTTTTCATATTCCTTTTTTGCCGCCAGGATTTTGCCTTCAAAATTTGTTGTCATTGCAAAAGGAAGTTCAAGTCCAATTCTATTGTAAAGTACACGAAGTATTCTTCTTTGTATAATTCTTGAGCCTCCATCTATTACCTCTTCTAACGCATCAGAAAGTGCTTTTGGATTATCCTCAGTATCAGTTAAGCGAATTGAATACTTCTCTAGAACATACGAATTTATTACTATCGATAAATTCTTTCCTAAAATCGAAAGCCCCTCTTCAACTGCTTGCTTATAAGCCTCATGGAACTTATTTTGAGTTCTGGTCAAGTTTTTTCCTTATACTTCTCTCAATCTATTACAGTCGGGATCTGCTGTATTTTGCAACCCTAATGTCCTACCCTTCGGGCTACTCCGGTAAATATGCCCATGTAATCTTTATCTATAGGGCCAACTACTTTGGCTCCGTTCCCGCTTGAGATTCTAAATTCTGATATGGATTCGTCATGTTCTGTCCGTCGCATCTTTAGTACTGCCAAAACTCTCTTCATGCGTCCTTGTATTTCCACAAATCTGAGGAGTATTATATTTTGAAATAGTGGAGATAAATTCAATTCTGAGATTTCGAACCCGCTTTTCTGTGTTGTAAAAATAGTAATAATTGCTGTGAGATGATGTTCCTGTATTAAGCTAATAAAACGCCTAGCGATAATATGCATGTCATTCTTATACCTGCTTTCGAAAGCAGTTAAACTATCTATCACAAGACGTTTTGCATTTGTTCTTTTTATTTCTGCTGCCAAACTTGCTATAAGCGCGTCTGGACTGTCATTCTCAACGTTCCCAAAAAGTATTGATAATCCATTATTTTCGAGTTCTGTAATATTGTACCCATAACTTTTGGCCATCATTCTTACCCCTTCAGCGTTCTCTTCTAATGAGTAGAAAACCCCAGTCTCACCATTTCTTACACCTTCTGCTATATATTGAAAAGCAAAAGTTGACTTCGCGGTACCAGATGGGCCGATAATAGCAGTCGTTGTGCCCTTGATAAAACCGTTCCCAATTCTTTCGTCAAGACCACGGACTCCGCTTGATATCCTCTCCTCTGAAGCTGCATAAGTCAGTCTTAAGCTTTGTTTGGGATATAATATCATTCCATTTTTGCTTATTGTACAAACATGTGGTTCTCGATTGATTGAAGTACCTCTCATTTTGAAGACTCGTAGAATTACTGGTAAGACATTATCTTCTCCATGTTCAAGGTGTATAATGCCATCTACAACAGACTCTTCAATTCCAGAACCAAAATTTTCTTCCCCACGTGGAATTTCCATAACTAGAATACTGGTTATTCCTTCTGACCTCATTATTTTTCCTAAAATTACATGAATTGTAGTTCTGGCTTCACTCTGATGTTCAAATGCTAGTGATATTGCTGAAAACGAATCTAATACTACTCTCTTAGGATTAAGAGTTCTAACAGTAGCTAAAATTTCTTCAAGTGCATCTTGTATCCCATCCTTTGTTAATGAAGCAAAATCCAGAAATGCAAACTTGGCTTGTCTTTCGAATTTATCAAAATCCATTCCAACCGTTTTGAGGTTGGTATAAAACTGTGCTTTGGACTCGCTGAACGAAATGTATAATCCGTTTTCTTCTTGAGCAGTCAGACCATCATAAAGAAAATGCGAGCACAATATTGTTTTACCACTTCCAGAATTCCCTACAACCATTATAGTAGATCCTTTAGGGATTCCGCCTTCGATAAGTGAATCCAGTCCTGGAACACCCGTTGATATTCGCTCTAATATACTCAATATACCGTATAAATCGAGTTGTTATAGTAATTAATATAAACTTAATTAAACTGAACTTTAGTTGTAATCTTAGTACTAAGTCAAGCGTAAGAATGAACGCTACTAAGTCAAGTGTCATAACAAATGTCATTTTAGCACCATCTTCCAAATTGTTTGTCAAGGTACTCGGATACCTGGTATTTTAGTTCTTCAATGTATTGATAGAACCTATTTGTACATACTCTGACTTTATCTGTTGGTTAACAGTTATGTAACCGATTGCATTACTCCTATCTGTAAAATGTCAATTATCCTTTTCCCATGAGTAGCATTGTAATTCTCAGTCCATTCTTG